>VGLH01000018.1 GCA_016866785.1 Candidatus Poribacteria bacterium | reverse complement strand
CCACGACGGTTCCACTCGACTGCGAAGATGCGAGGCGAGGGGTCGATGCTGACGTGAGTGATCGTGCTCTTCTTCGCGACGATGACCTTCGGCGTCGCCGTGCCCCGGCACATCGCCGTCCGAAGGACAGAGGCGAAGGCGGGACCGACGTCGTCCATCGTATCCTACGGGAGCGGAGATGAGACCGCTCGATCCTATCTGACGCTGCCTGAAGGAGGGACTCCACCCCACCCGGCGGTCGTCGTCGTGCACGACTGGCAGGGCACGAACGACGCGATCCAGGCGAGTGCACGCCGGCTGGCGCTGTCGGATGACTTCGTCGTCCTCGCGGTGAACCTCTACCATGGAAACGTGCCAAGCGCAGTCGAGAGCGCGTTGACCGAGGGAGCCGTGCTGCGCGACCTGAGCAGCGCGGTCGAATACCTCAAGGCGCGAAGGGACGTGGACCCGACGCGCATCGCCGTAGTGGGCTGGGGCATGGGAGCCGACTACGCGCTAACGTTCGCGTTGGAGCAGACGGACCTGCGCGCCGTGGTTCTCTGCGGAGCTCGGCAGGTTCGGCTGAATGCCAGCTACGAGCGGCTACAAGCGCGTCTGCTCGCCCTTTACGGCGGTCGCGGGTCCGACGTGCCCGTGGAGCGCGTCCGTCAGTTCGAGCAGACGCTGCGCAACCTCGGCAAAGACGCGCAGGTTGCCATCTACCCCAAGGCTGCGCCGGTGTTCGAGGACGCCGGGAGCCCGAACGTGCCGAGACAGTCAGGCACGGCGAACGTCTGGCTCCAGATCGACGATTTCCTGACGTCCGCGTTGGCGCCGATTCCGCTACGACGCCAGAACGCGCTCCCCAACGATGGCGACGCGAGGTAGCGTCGGTTCCCACGCCGAACGAGTCTGGCGGCTGCCTATCGCGCCCACCCCTTCAGCCGACCCCACGCGACCGTCGCCCGACCGACCGGGGACACCGGCTTGAGCCCGAGCGCCGACTCCAACCCTCGGTCGGCGATCAGCGCGATGTCCTCATCCGACAACAGCGTGCGGAACACGGCGACCTCGTCCATCGCCCCGCTCTCGAGCGTTCGTGTCGCCTTCTCGCCGCCGATGTAGAACCCCGACGTGTTGTCCTCGTTCTCCTTGACCTTATCGACGATGCTCAACTCCGACTCGAGAACGCCGTCGCGATAGAGGCGCATCTTGCCGTCGCGGTCTGCCGTGCCAGCCAGGTGATGCCATTTTCCGTCGTTGATCGTGCTGGTTCCGAAGAGGTGGATGCCGTCATTCGTGCCGAGACCCATCCACCACAGCGGCTTCCCGACGTTCCCCGCGTCGAGATTGCCACGCACGCAGAGGATGTAGCCGTGGCGAGGTGCGGCGAACACCGCCTTATGCACTAGAACGGCGTGCCAGTCGGGCGGCTTGCCGGAGTAACGGAACCACGCGACGACCGAGAGATCGTCGCGACCGGCGTCCAGCGCGGGCTGCGCTCCCACATCGACGAACGAGGTCGCGCGGAACTCGACACCGGACCCGATCTTGCCCGCCGTCCATTTCACATCGCCGGTAAGGGTTCCCTTGAGGGCGTTCTTGGAGCCGTCGGCAACGGCATCCCCTTTGTTCTCGTCGAAGAGCCACATGCCCATCAGCGTCGACGCATCGATCCTGGCGTGCGCCTGCGAAGCGACGATCAACAGCGCGACGACGGTCGCCGGCAAGGCGTTCAGCCCCGTGAAGCGAGCTCGCATCGGTACTCCCCTTCCTTTACGTGATCCCGTACGTGATCCCGAGTGGCGGCGTCATTCGAGAGCCATGACGCACCCGTCTCCGCCGACCGGTAGGCTCCCAGCAGGAGCGCCACGGTTTTCAGGTTGTCGTTTCCGCTGTGGCACGGCTCGCGTCCTTCCCGGATCGCGTCCAGCAGTTCCGTCCAGCTCGCCGCCATCGAGTCCGGCAGATGTCCCGCTGGCACGGGCTCTGACCACTGAACGGCGTGATGGCTCGACCGTGTGATGCGGCTTTCCCTCACGACCAGCGAACCCTCCGTGCCATCGATTTGCAGCGTGTTGCTCGCGCCCCTCGCGTGCGACGCCCAGTGGTGGACGAGCGTGGCAATCGCGCCGGAGTCGAGCCGGATGACCACGGAACTGATGTCTTCGCCGGTCGATGAGAGCAATCCGCTCACCGATGTGGACGCGTAGACCGATGTTCCATCGAGCCCCGTGACCCAACGGATGCGGTCGAGCCAGTGGACGCCCATCACGCTGAGTGCGAGCTTATCCGTCGTGTTCCGCCATCCCTCGGACTCGTCCCGCCACACGGCATCGACCAGCAGAACGCTCAGCACATCGCCGATCTCCCCGCCGAGGATGCGCTCGCGAAGCTCGAACGCGGGTGGCATCCAGCGGAAGTTCTGGTTCACGGCGAGCGTCACGCGCGAGGACTTCGCCGCGTCAACGATGGTCCTAGCCTCGTCTTCGGAATGCGTGAAGGGCTTCTCGACCAGCAGGTGTTTGCCCGCGCTCAGGATCGGCAGGCAGACCGCCGCGCGCGTGTCCGGCGGAGTGAGGCACGCCGCGATGTCGAACGCGCCCCAATCGAGAAGGTCATCCAGCGACGCGAAACCGTGCGGGACTCCGTACGCCGACATGCGCTCCTGCCGCAGCGCGTCGCGCGGATCGCAGATCGCCACCACGGTGGCACGGTCCGCCAGCTTGCCGAGAGCTTCCAGGTGCGCCGGGGCGATGCGCCCGCAGCCGATCAGGGCGATCCTCATCGAACGGCTCCACACTGATTTGCACAGTGGCTGTAGACAGACCTCGTCCAGCGACGTATCATCCTGTGAACGAGCCGACGGCGTGAGCAACCAAAGGAACAACCTCCGATGGCGCTGCAAGCTGACGAACTACTCATACCACTCACTGGCGGCTCGCAGACTCCTCGCAAGCAGCCACGACGGCGTGCGAACGGCCTCGATGGCAAGATGTGGACGCGCTACTCGATCTCCATCTGGAGTGACATCCGGCGAACAGCGGAGGAGACTGCCCTACGACACCCGGCGATGTTCCCAGTTGTACTGGCGGAACGCTTGATCCAAGTGTTCACGAACGCCAGCCAGGAGATAGTCCTTGATCCGTTTGTGGGCGTTGGGACGACAGCCCTAGCTGCCAAGAACCTGGGCAAGCACGGCATTGGCATCGAGCTGTCATCAGAGTTCGCCGAGATCGCCCGCCATCGATGCGACGGCGGATCTCTGTTCGACCTGCAGTCATCCGACAGAGGAACCGCGCGCATCTATACGGCTAACGCGCTTAGGCTTGGCGAGTTCGTGGAGGATCACTCCGTAGACCTGGTGATCACGTCCCCACCATACTGGAATGTGCTGGAGGCCAAACGTACGGCGGACCAAAAAGCCAACCGCACCTATGGCGCAGACACCGAAGACTTCGGGAAGATCGCCGACTACGGCGAGTTCCTCAGAGCCCTTCAGCAGGTCTTTCGACTCGTTTCCAGTTCTATGTGCGACGGTGCGTACTGCTGCGTCGTTCTAATGGATATCCGCAAGAAAGACCGTTTCTATCCTTTCCACAGCGATGTAGCCGCATTCATGCAGGAGATTGGCTTTACCTACGATGATCTCATCATCTGGGATCGACGGCACGAATACAACAACATGCGTCCCCTCGGGTATCCCGCCGTGTTCCGCATCAACAAGGCACATGAGTACATCTTGATCCTGCGCAAGCCAATCGCTGCCAGTCGTGGAAGCAACACATCCTAGTGGTTCGCCAGGATTGCGAGGTTGGCTTCGATATTGTGTTGCAGACCCCCGACTGTGAGGTTCGATGAACCGAGGATGGCACAGTACCTGACATCGTCGCGGAACAGGTAGAGCTTCGGATGGAATACGCCTCGAGACCGGGCTCCTGAAGGCGAGATGTGAATCTTGCAGGTGCAGTCGCCTGGGATCGTGGCGAATTCCTCGACGACTTGGCGGTCCGTCAGACGTTCGTCGAGGTCGAGCAAGACTCGTAGCCGTCCGTTCCTCCTGAGGAAGGATTGGGCGTCATCTCGCACGAGCGCGAATGCTCCGACGGACCCATATGCGACCGCCATATATGCGGAGTCCGCCCAGCGCAACGCCGCGCGCAAGGCATCGAGTAGCGTCCCATCGCGGGCCTGCAACAGCTCAACCTGCATCCGTCGTGCCGCCTATCTGACCGCCAACCACGAAGCCGTCAAACGCACGGTGCCACATGGCTCGCAAGTCAGGAATCTACCGAGCGCTGTGCGAGCGGATCGCGCTCACTTCGTCTGCCTCGCAATGAGCGTGAAGCAGAGCGGCAGTTGCTCGCGCTGACGCTCGAAACCCCGGTAGACATTGGCGATGTCGTGCTCGTACTCGCGGAAGTGCTCCAGCGCCAGCCCATTGTCGAGACACGCCGTCAGAATGTCGGAGACTGTGTGCTGGAACCAGTAGACGGGATCGGATTCGTAAGACGCGAACTCGAAGTAGTCCAGCCCGTCGTCGGACCGATGGGGTCCCTTGTCGAAGTAGGAGTACCGGAGCGAGGGTGGAGGCGCGTCGTCGCCCTCGAACATGCCAAGGAATGGGTGTTCGTCGTAGATGAAGAACGCGCCGCCGGCTTGCAGCAGCCGAGCGCAGACGGCGAACGCGCCCGTCAGATCGGGCAACCACCCCAGCGCACCGATGGTGCTGAACGCCACGTCGAACGTACCGTCGTACTCGTGCGGAATCGCGTAGATGTCCGACGCGACGAGCTCGGCGTCAAGTCTGCCCGCCGTTGCGAGCTCCCTGCCCTGGGCGATGAACGCGTCCGCGATGTCGAACCCGACGCACCGACTCGCGCCCAGGTTCTTGACCGAGAGGAGCTCGCGCCCGTTGTTGCAGCAGAGCTGCACGACGGCTTTGCCCTCGACGCCGATGGTCTCCGTCAGGATCGATGTCGCTAGGTCGTCGAGACACGAATAGCCGGGAGCCGCGAAGCGCTCCCGAAGCGTCTCGAACTGCGACGCGCGGTGCACCGGGGCGGCTTGGTTCCAGCCCCGCCGGTTCGCCGACGTGTATTCGGATCGGTTCACGGGATCGGTTGCCTCGGCTACAGACTGCGAGCGTATTCGACCATCGCGCGGACGTTCTCGATGGGGCTCGCTGGCGGGACCTCGCAGCCGGGCCCTGCGACGTATCCCTGCCCGATCGTCGCGTGATCGAACGCGAGCTTCTCGCGCACTTCGTCCGGCGTGCCCGCCAGCAGGTAGCGCACCGGGTCCATGTTCCCCAGGATCGCCAGCCCAGGACGCAGCTTCTGCCGCGCCAGCTCGATGTCCGTGAGGCAGTCGATGTCGATCATGTCGATATCGAGCGTGGCGATGTCGTCGAGCAGGTGGTTCACATTCCCGCAGATGTGGAGCCGCACTGGGCATCCCATTTCGTGGATCGCGTCGATGATCCGCCGCTCATACGGCAGCACAAGCTCGTGGTAGATGCGCCGGTTCACCAACGACGCAGCGGCGTCCCCGATCCCGATCACGTCAACGCCCGCCTCGACCTGCGCGCGTGCGAAGGCGATCTCCATCTCGCAGATGAACTCGAAGAGGTCGCGAACGAACGCCGGATCGTCCACGGCGTCGAGCATGATCTCGTTGATCCCGCGCAGATCGGCTGCTTCCGCCATGGGGCCCTCGATCCAACCGAGGATCGGAATGTCGCCGCCTAGCTCCCGACGGAAGAGCTCCGCCCCTTTGACGCGGTCGTGCATGCGTCCGCCACCCAGCGGATCGGGCTGCTCCAGCCTCCGAAGCTGCCATTTCTCGCGGATCAGGGGGTTCTGCGGATCGTGGGCTGGGGGCTGATCCGGGAACCACCGCACTTCCACGCCGCAGTCGGCGGCTTCACGCGCCGGGTCCGAACACAGCGTCACGATGTCGATCTCCAGCTCCTCGACGCACCGAAGCTGACACTCGACCAGCACGCGGTAGTCGGTCACGTACGGAAGGTATTCCTTGCCAGCGATGCGCGAAGCGAACGTCATGCAGATGGGCTGAACCAGCATTCGTTCCGCCGGTCTGCCCTCGAACAACGCCTGCATCGTCTCGAGCGCGGTCATTCGCGCCTCCTTCTGCGGGCATCATCTGTGGCGATGGACAACGTCAGTCTACCGCCCTCCAGCGCGCCTGTCGAGACACGGAGAACCGATGGCTCATCACGGTCACGGTTCGTCAGCGTAGAGCCGTACCGCTTTCCCGATGTTTGATTGTGGGGGAGCGCGGTGGTACACTCCTGAACACGTTGGGGATTCCCGACGTTGTGAGATGCAGACCCAGCCTGAATCCGGTGAGGTTCAGCCATGAAGCGCGTCTACCTCGAAACGCCTCCTCGCCATCGTTATATGTGGCTGTCGGTTGTGATGGCGCTCGCGGTCCTTGCCGCTGGAATCGCGGCGGCAGCCTCGCGGGACGATCTTCCGCGCCTTCCCAAGGTCGAACTCGCCACGCTGACCGCCGACGTGCGCTCGCTGATCCAGGCAGCGACCGGGAGCTCGCCAGTCGAACGGACGCGGGCGGCAGAGGCGCTCGCTCGAATGGGTGCGCCCGGATCACAGGGATTGACCCATCTGCTCGGAAACAGCAGCGAAGCTGTACGCTGGGAAGCCGCCGCCGCCCTCGCCCAGTCGGACTTGGACACGTCGAGAACCGCGCTTCGAGCCGCGCTGCGAGACTCGAGCTGGGGCGTTCGCAGCGAAGCCGCCCGCAGCCTCGGAAGCATCGGCGACGCCCAGGACAACGCGCTCCTGAGAGCCGTCGCGACATCGGACTCGTCCCCTCCGGTGAGAACAGCGGCGTTGCGGGGCATCGAGCAGATACGTCTCCGGGCCCATGCTCCCGCCAAGACGATTGAGGCGCGACCGCCCTCGGAAACGTCCGCAGCGACGACGGAGATGGGATCCGCGAAGGCTCCCATCACGAGCCGATCCGCGCCGATCAGGACGCCCATGCTAACGCCGCTGGCAGGGCCCGCCCCGGACATTGAGCTAGCTCCTCGCCGCGACTGGCAGGTGAACACTCCAGAAGCCGAGGCTGCCGCCCCCGAGTCCTCGCGCGAGCTGGCGACCGTTTCCGTCGACCGCATGACGCCTGCGACGAACGCCCCATCAGCGGACCCGATGTCCCAGCCGCGAGCTCGAACATCCGTCGCAAAGCCCGCCGAGTTCATCCCCTTGCCGGGCTCCGCCGCCATCGCGCCAACGCGCCCGACAGCCCAGCACACCGACGACGAGATCGACGGCACGGCTCGCCGGATTGACGCCCTCGTCCGCGCCCGCATCGACGAGCTGGGTCTCGAAGCGTCGCCCCAGGCGGACGACGCCGAGTTCCTACGCCGGATCAGCCTCGATCTGACCGGCATGATCCCCGACCCGGACGAAGCCGCGTCGTTCATCATCGGTAAGACCTTCTCGAAACGGCAGCGCAAGATCGACGAGCTCCTCGCCGCCCCTGCATCACTCGACCGGATGTCGAAAGTGTGGACCGACTGGCTCATCGGAGCCCAGGACGAGCATCCGCAGGAGTGGGGCAGGCTTCGCGGGTGGATGCGCGACGCCCTCTCGCGCAACGCGCCCTACGACGCCATCGCCCGGCAGCTCATCGCCTCCGAAGGGCCGTCGCACATCGACGGATCCGCGAGCTACCTGTTGCGCTACGACACCGATCCCGTGGAGATCGCGGCGCGCACGTCGCGCTTCTTCCTGGGTCTGCCCATGCAGTGCGCTCAGTGCCACGACCATCGAACGGAGCGCTGGAAGCAGGCAGACTTCTTCGGCGTCGCGGCGTTCTTCTCGTCCATGCGCCGCGATCCGATCTACGACGAGTCCACGCCCGCAGACGCGTCGGGACAGAGACGGACGTTGGGCGTCTATCTGCGCGACCAACAGCCGCAGACGGTGGGCATTCCGGGCAAGGGCGTGTCGGTTCCGCCGACGTTCCTCACCGGCGACTCTCCGGCGCTCTCGCCGAAGCAGAGCCCTCGCGCGGCGTACGCGGCTTGGATCACGAGCCCGGAGAACCCATACTTCGCCAAAGCAGCGGTCAACCGCATCTGGTCCTACTTCATGGGCAGGGGCATCGTCGAACCCGTGGATGGCTTCGGCGACCAACATCAGCCGACGCATCCAGAGCTGCTCGACTTCCTCGCCAAGGACTTCGCGGCGCACCGGTACGACCTGCGATACCTGGTTCGCGTTCTGCTCAACACCGAGACCTACCAGCGATCGTCTCAGACGACGGAGCGCAACAAGGACGACGACCTCTACCTGACGCACGCGCTGACCCGACCGCTGACGGCTGAACAGTTGTTCGACTCGATCCTCTCGGCGACGAACATCGAAAGCAGCGAGAAGCGACGGCAGCGCGACTTCGAGTCGAAGAAACAGGCATACATGCGCCAGTACCGGTTCCTCTTCGGCAACGATGAGGACGAAGCCGAGGTCATCAACAAAGCGACCATTTCACAGGCGCTGATGATGCTCAACGGCGAGATCGTCAACGAGGGAAGCCGCCGCCGGAGCGGGACGCGACTCGACCGCATCCTGACGACGGCGACGACGCGCGACCGCCGCGTCGAAGCGATCTACGTCTCCGTCTTGTCGCGGTTGCCAACGCCGGCAGAGCGGAGCTATTTCAAACGATACCAAGACTCGAGCTCGTACAGAGACTCGGACAAGTGCTTCGAGGACCTCTATTGGGGTCTGCTGAACTCCGCCGAGTTCGCGACGAATCACTGAGGGGCTTGCCGTGGCACGCACGAGACGTCCATCCGATCCAGTCGCGGCGAATCACCTGCTCGACACGCACCTGACACGTCGGAGCCTGATCAAGAGCGGGCTCTACGGCATGTTTTCGGCTGCGCTCCTCGGTCCGACGAGAACTCTCTCGGCGTTGAGCACGCCCCAGAGCCCTGCCAAGGCGAAGCACTGCATCCTCCTATTCATGAACGGGGGACCCACCCAGACCGACACGTTCGACCCGAAGACTGGCACGTCGAACGGCGGTCCGTTCCGGGCGCTCAAGACCAGCGCGCCGGACATCCAACTGTCCGAGCATCTCCCGCTAGTCGCTGAGCAGGCGCACCATCTGACGCTCATCCGCTCGATGGTCACCAAGGAAGGGAACCACTCAAGAGCCCGATACCTGATGCACACCGGCTACGCGCCGACGAACTCGGTGCAGCACCCGACCATCGGGTCGATCCTCGCGGCGGAGATCGGCGACAGCGATTTCGACCTGCCGAACGCCGTCACGATCAACTCTCCGGCATTCGATGCCGCCTATCTGGGCGCTCAGCACGATCCGTTCTACGTGCCGGATCCGCTGAAGGGGGTCGAGAACCTGTCCTACGCGCCGGAGACGTACCGGGAACGCTTCCGCGCGCGCATGGAGCTCGTCTCGTTCCTGAACGGCGAGTTCGCCAGACGCGTATCGAGCACTTCGAGCGACCGCGACGCCGTCTACGTCAAAGCCGACAAGATGATGCACTCGCCTCTGACGAACGCCTTCGAGCTCGACCAGGAGCCGATGGCAATCCGCGAGGCATACGGCATGAACGCGTTCGGTCAGGGATGTCTCATGGCGCGCCGACTCGTGGAGTCCGGTGTGCGCTTCGTCGAGGTCTCCTTGGACGGGTGGGATACGCACCAGAACAACTTCGAAGCCGTAAAGCGGCTCCTTGGCAACGTCGATCCCGGGATGGGAACGCTGATTCGCGACCTCGCAGATCGCGACCTGCTCAAGGACACGCTCGTTCTCTGGATGGGCGAGTTCGGCAGGACGCCGAAGATCAACGCCAATGACGGGCGCGACCACTGGCCCAACGGGTGGACCGTCGCCATGGCGGGAGGCGGCTTGAGAGGAGGCCGGGTGATCGGCGCGACGGACGAAGCCGGCGAGAACGTCGTCTCTTCGCCCGTCAGCACGACGGACTTCTTCTATTCGTTGTGCGCGCTCTTCGGGATCGATCCGGCTCACGTCAACTACTCGCGCGTCGGCAGGCCCATCAAGATCGTGGACGGCGGAACGCTCATCCCGGAGTTCCTCCCAGCGGCAGGATAGGCTATCCCGTCGAGGCGCTGACCCTCTATCGCCGTCGCTCCCGCGGAAGCGGAAGCGTAGAATCCGGAATCCTGCTTACGCGGGAACGACGAGCCGTGTTGGACCGCGCAGCAGGCGGCGAGACCCGTTCGCGAAACAGCCGTAACGGGCGAGCCCGACCTTGAGGGACGTTCCACGCCGGTCTATAATGCCCAACGGTCTTTGCCCGATTGCACCGCCGCATGTGCGGCACTGCTCTATTGGAGTACGCCCATGGCATTCACGATTTCCCGTGTAGCGACCGGCGCTGCGGCCGTCGTGTGCCTGCTCGCGTGGATCGGCTGCGCCGCGAAGGAAGCTCCGGCAGTCCAGAGCGCGCCTCCTGCCGAGGAAGCAACGATGGCAGAGGAGACGATGGACAAGCCGGAAGTCACCGAAGAAGCGCAGAAGCCAAAGGAGCCCGCTGTGGCTGCCACGGAACAGAAGACGCCTCCCAAGCCCGCTGCGCCAGCGGCTCCCGCGGAACCCTCGCTCCTCGCTCCCTCGTCGTCGCGGCCCGCGCCTCCAGCCGATGAGCCGGACAGCGAAATCGTCGTCATCGACACGACGAAAGGGCGGATCGTCATCGAGTTGTACCCGTCCGACGCCCCGCAGCACGTCGCGAACTTCAAGAAGCTCGTGCAGCAGCGGTTCTACGAAGCCCGCGCGTCGGTGTTCCACCGCTACGAGCCCGGGTTCGTGATCCAAGGCGGCGACCCGCTGGGTCGCGACCGTCAGCGTGCCGGCACGGGCGGACCTGGCTACACGGTTCCAGCCGAGATCAAGCGCAAGCACGTGAAGGGCGCTGTTGCCGCAGCCCGTCTGGGCGACAACGTGAACCCAAAGCGCGAATCCAGCGGCAGTCAGTTCTACATTTGCCTCGACGATCTGCCCGCCCTGGACGGCGCGTATTCGGTCTTCGGGCAGGTAATCGGCGGCATGGATAGCGTCGAGAAACTGCGTGTCGGCGACGAGATCCGCCGCGCGACGCTGGAACCGCGCTCGTCCCACGCTCAATGATCCGCGTTCGGCTCGCAGTCCTCGCCCTCGCAGTCGCCATGACGTACGGATGCCGGTCTGACGCCCAACAGACGTCGCCGGCATCCGCGCCTCCATCGCCGCCGACGCCTGCCGTACCCTCGGCTTCTCGGGCAGCGCCACAGCCCGCAGCCAAGCCGGTTGAGCCGCAGATCGACATCCATCGCGCCAAGGGCGTGATTGTCACCAGCCGCGGCGAGCTGAAGATCGAGTTCTTCGCGGAGGACGCCCCCAAGACCGCCGAGAACTTCATCCGCTTAGCGCAGAAGGGCTTCTATAACGGCCTGCGGTTCCACCGCGTCGAGCCTGGCACGCTCATTCAAGGCGGCGACCCGACCGGAACCGGAGCCGGCGGAGCCGGATGGACGATCCCGTTCGAGGCGAACGACCGCCGGCACCTGATCGGATCGATCGCGATGGCGCGTGGCGGCGACGACCGCAACTCGGCGAGCAGCCAGTTCTACATCTGCCTGAGACCGCTGCCGGAGCTCGACGGCGACTACGTCGTGTTCGGACGCGTCGCGAGGGGCTTGTCCGTGCTGTCGAGCATCGCCGTCGGGGACGTGATCGAACGGGTGGATATCGTCGAGAGCCCCTAGCCGAGAGGCAGCTTCGATGCTCCTCGCGTTGGACATCGGCAATACCGACGTCACCGTCGGCGCGTTCGAGCGAGCCGAGTTGGTTGGCGAGTGGCGCCTGCGCTCCGATGTCGGCAGAACGTCGGACGAGTACGGCACGCTCATGCGCGGCATGCTGCGCAGCGCCGGGCGCGAGCCCGCCGACGTCGCCTCCGTGTGGGGAGCGTCCGTCGTGCCTGCCCTGAACGCGCGGTTCTCCGCCGTGTCGCAGCGCTACTTCGGCTGCGAAATGCGGTGGGTGAACTACGAAACCGACACGGGAGTGCGGCTCGACGTACAGCTTCCCTCGCAGGTCGGAGCAGACCGCATCGTCAACGCGGTTGCCGCCTCTGCTCTACATGGCACACCGGCTGTGGTCATCGACTTCGGCACGGCGACGACGTTCGACGTCGTCCTCGAGGGTCCGTCCTACATCGGCGGGGCGATCCTGCCGGGCATCCAGATTTCGATGGCGGCTCTTTACGAGCGCGCCGCGCAGCTCTCGGCGGTCGAATTATCGAAGCCGCGCCGCGCCATCGGCAGGAATACGGCGGACTGTATCCGCTCCGGCTTCTACTACGGCTTTCTGGGTCAGGTCGAGCGCGTCCTCACGGAGACGGTCGCGGAGATTCCCGGCGAGCCCACGGTGATCGCCACGGGCGGGCTCTCGCGCTGGATCGCGCCAGACCTCACGTCCATCGACGTGGTTGACGACCGGCTGACCCTCAACGGGATACGGATCGTCGCCGACAGGGGAACCGAGTGACAGACTCACGGCCTGTCACTTGCGCGTCCGTGCGGGAGGCGCGCGTGTCTCGATGATGAGCCTGGACCTGATCCCACTGGAGCGTTCCGTGAGCCTTCGACCGCTTCCGGTCGGGATCGCTTTGTACATCGTCAACGAGTCGATTCGTGGCGTCATCCCGCCGTCGGAGTGGGAGTTGCCCGATCACAAGAGATGGTTCGCGGGGATCGTCCGGCGAATGCACGCCCGGTTCGTCGCGGCTCTCTCGGACGAGCAAAGCGAGGCGATTGTCGAGCTGTCGGGGCGTCCCCTCGACGAGATGCACTCGTTCTACCTGGACCCCCAGGTGCTCTTCGACTCGCGGCGGTACCTCCCCGATCCCGACCTGAACGCCGCCACTTGCCTGCGGCGTGTCTACGGGCCCGGAGCGGTCATGGAAGTGTGCGATCTCGTCAAGCGGGAGACGCTGGCGGACCCGCGCGAAGCGGTCTGTTACAGCGTCGATGGCAGGCTGCGCTACCTCGAAGCGATCTGGTAGCGCTCCATCTTCTGGCGCACCTCGTCCGCGATCTCGCAGGCGTGTTCCTCCGACACCTTCAGGCTTTCCCGAAGCTGGTCGAGCACGCTTTGCTCGTCCTGATCTACCGACCCGTCGAGCCACGCTGAGGTCAATGCGTCGCGGAACCGGGCCCGCTGTATCAGTTCGTTCTGCGCCCTAACTCGCCGCGACAACTCGCGCATCACGCCCCGCGCGATATCCGGCTCCAACGCCATTGCGGATGTCAGGTCCTTCTGTCCGATCCGCAGAGTGATCGTGTCCTGAACTGCCGTCACGTCGGCCGATCGTGGTTCGGCATCGATCACCGCCATTTCGCCGAAAAACGCCCGTTCTCCGAGCTGCACCAACTCCTGGTCGCCGATGTGGACGGCAACGCGACCGGACACGACGACGTACATCGAGTCGCCGATCTCGTCCTTGCGCAGGATCGGCCGCGATGCCGTGAACCGTTCCTCCCTCGATCGGACGGCGACTTCGAGCAGGCGTTCGTCACGAACGCTGGCGAACAGCGACACGCTCTTCAGGAACATCACCTTGTCCAGCGTCGACAGCATGGATCCGTCTCCAGATAGCAGACTCCGCAGCGTGATGCCCGGCAGTGAGTGGTCGGCGATGGCTGCTTCCTTCAGCTCGGAGATGGCATCCTGGCTTCCTTGGTGGAACGCTGCCCGGATCGCCTCCTCGCGAGCGACATCCGCTCGATTCGACTTCGCGATGCTGGTCAGGTACGCGCTGGGAAGCGGCGCGCCCGTCAGGACGGCTGTTCGGATGCACACGGCAACCATCCAAGCCGAGTACGTCACGTCGTCGGCGCGCAGAACGTCCGTGAGCAGCGCGTCGATGGTCGCCTCCGGCAGGTCGAATCGGCTTTCTCCGTGCTCGATCTGCCGCGCCGGATCGATGTCGTCAAAGGCGGTCACGACATCCGAGCGGTGCTCGTCATCGAGGATCGTGTCGAGGAGCTCCAGCCCTTTCGCACGCAGCGCCGGTGACTCACTCGACAGATACTGCTCCGCGCTGCCCACCGCGTCGACCGGGTAGACGAGCTGGAGGCATGTCAGGACGCGCTGCCGTCCTGCCCGAAGCCGGTCGGACAACGCGCTGCTCAAGTAGCGCAGTTCCGGGCGCGGGTCCGACGGCGCGGCGAGTCGGATCGTCGTGTAGAGTCCCTCGATCACACGTCGGAGAGCCTCGCGCATCGGCGGGCTGGTGGACAGCCCTCCGCGTTGTCGCACGAAAGCCAGCGCTTCCAGCACCTCGGCGTGAACGACCTCATGGCAGACATCCAGCGCCTCGACGAGCGCATAAACCGCCGGCTCGGCGTCGATCTGCGACAACGCTCGCGCTGCGTGGCGCCGGAGCAGCACCGTCGATCCGGGGTCGCTGACGCGGTTTCGCAGCATCTCGACGGCGGGGATGCCGATCGATGAGGACAGCGTCGTAACCGCGTCGTCCCAGGCGTCGGGATCGCCCAGCGCGTCGATGATCGCCGGGATCAGACGGAGTTCCCCGACCTGACCAGCCCGGCGGATCGCCTCACGCGAAACGACCGGATCCGAGTCGCGGATCAGCGCCACCATCGGTCGGTACAGAGGTCGCAGGTTCGAGCTCGCGATGATCCGACATGCCGCCACGCGCTCGTCCTCGGACGAGTGGTTCAGCATTCGTCGCAGCACGGGCCCCGCCGCGAGAATGCCCTCGATGCCTCCCGCCAGCAGGCAGCCCTCGACCGCCGCCGCCCGTAGCGGCAGCAAGGGATGCGACAGGAGATGCGTCACATCATCGACTGCAGCCTCGGTCATCAGGAGACAGTAGGTGCGTACGGCGCTCGCCTGGACGGCGATATCGAAGCACGCCGGAGCCGCCGTGTGCGCAGGTCCCGGGAGACGCGCCGCGACTGCCTCGATGAGCTCATCGCTCGATGCCCCCGGACGCAGAGCCAGTAGGTCGAGCGCCATCGCCTGGATCTCAGACGACGGATGCTCCATGAGCGGAACCAGTTGGTCGAAGAAACCCTCCGGGCGGAACCGCTCGAGGATGCGCGCCGCCGACAGAACCTGGACCGGGCTGCCGTTCCTAAGGTACCGGAAGAGCTCCGCGACGAGGGTCGGATCGCTTACGTCCAGCGCAACCTGAACGCGCCGACGCTGGGTCGACTCCACAAGAGTCGACAAGTACGACCGCTTGAGCCGCCACACGACGACGAGCCATCCCGCAGCGATGCCGACCAGCCCGAAACTCAGCAGGTGGATGCTCTCGCGGCTCACCAACGAGGTCGTGACGGCGATCAGAACCACGCTCGACAGCCCGACGGAAACGGGATCGATGGCTCCGGTGATGGCGTTCTGCGCACGCCGCGCGATGCCGTCGGGCAGAGCCTGATAGAGCAGCGGTTGCGCGGACGATATGAACGTCCACCGGAACGTGTTGTCGAGGCCTTTGACGACGCATAGGAGCGCAAACAAAGCCCCGACGTTCGCCGCCGTAACACCACCCGCGACCGCCAGACCGACTGGGAGAACCAAGAGCGCCCCGAAGATGCCGAAGCGCGCCAGCACGCGGTTCGTCACGAAGAGCTGTATGAATAGCTTCACGAAGCCCAGCGCGCCGAAGAGGAGCCCGAAGAAACTCGCCAACTCCTCCTCTCTGCCGATGAAGCGCGCCTCCGCCGCCGTCTTGAACTGGTAGTCGACGAAATAGTAGGCAAGCTGCGATGCGAGCACGAACGCGGTGATGAGCAGGACGTATCGCGATTTCCAGAGGGGAGCCGGCGGCTCCTCCGAGTCGCCGGCGCCCGATGCGTCGCTGGGAGTGAAGGCGTGCCGGTAGCGCCGCGCGATCACGGCGAACATCGCTCCCGAAGCAGCGATCAGCGCTAGAATCAGGTAGAGCAGATCGGCGACGGACGGCAGCACGCGTACCAAGCCGGTCACGGCGAATCCGGCGACGATGTCGGCGATGACGGTTCCGCCGCCGATGAACCCGAAGACGCGCTTGGCTTCGCGGATGTTGAAGAGCTGATTCGCTGCCGTCTCCATGTTCAGCGTGATCAGCGTGAACACGACTTCGGCGGCGATCAGGAACAGCGGGAACGCGATGATCCACGACTCACGCGCCGAGGCGATCCCGAAGGCGAGCCTGAACGCGAGGATCAGAACGCCGAGGAAGGCTGTAGAGCCGAGGATGATCCAGACCGCGGACGGCTGCCGCCCAGAGCCGAAGCCGCTGCCGATGCGCGAACGCACCAAGGACACGGCTGGGACGACCACCAGTCCGCTGACGATCCACAGCAGAGGCAGGGCCCGGACACCTTGGAAGCCCATCAGGTTCGAGTCGGCGAAGCGCGTCAGAAACAGGGCGCTCGACGTCATGTCGACGAGAACCATCGTCGACGCGCAGACGAAGTAGTATCCGAGCATGAGGAACGCCCGACTGCGTTCCTGGGCTCGGATACCGAAATAGCGCTCGGCGAAGTTCGTCACGGTCTACCTGAGGCGATGCGGAGCCAGCTCGCGACTCGTCACCACTTCGTGTTGAATGCAAGCCGTGGCGTTTCCGTGGCGTTGAGGCTGCCGGAGTGCGCCGATAAGATGTGGTAGAACAGCACGTCGCCGAGACGCGGCGTCAGCTCTGTCGGCTCGCCGATCTCCGCGAGGTGGAGGTCCTGGTTCAGCCGCCACATCATTTCGTAGCGCGTCCGGTCGCTCTCTGCGAGGGCTGCGATCTTGGTGTGCGAGCCGGACCATACGACGGTTCCGCCGCCGTGAGGCGACACGTCGTTCAGGTACGTCATCGTGGCGACCCGGACCGGCAGCGGAAACGTGCGGTGTCCGTGTTCT
This sequence comes from Candidatus Poribacteria bacterium, assembly GCA_016866785.1. NCBI lineage: Bacteria > Candidatus Poribacteria > Candidatus Poribacteria bacterium. The sequence goes on along the minus strand of VGLH01000018.1, from coordinate 23,317 downwards.
CGGATCGCGTGGTCGATGTGGGGTCCGTGATGGCGCCAGGGTTCCTTTGTGGGCCAAGAGTTGAGGGGAAACATCGATCCCGGAGCCCGATACGTCGCTGGATCGCCCCCGCCCAACTGCGCGGCTGCGCCGAGGAACTCCGGCGTGTAGATCGCCAGCAGCGCCGGATCGCGCGAGTGCGAAGACGGCGACGGCGTCGGAACCCAGCCGGACGGATCGTCGGCCGACGCGTTCATCAGCCGCCACAGCGTCTTGGCGGCGCTCGCGACGATGTCGTCGCCGATCAATCCCGATACGAGGACCCATCCGTGTTCGCGGTAGTGGGTGACCTGATCGCCGGACAACGGGCGAGAGCTCATCGACTTCGGCTCCAAGGGACCTCTGACGGCATCGGGTGGGTTTCGGATCCACAGCCGGACCGGCTCGTGTGGCGGGGAGATTGTAGAAGCACCGTCGGCTCACGGCAACACGCATCTGTCGAACCGATGAGACCCGCCGAGGCGCGCGAAGCCGCTCCGACCGACGGCATCCGCCTACCACAACTGTAGGGGAGGAGAAGCCAGTGCCGGACGCAACGCACTTCACAGACAGAGCCGCGAGCCTGCGCATCACGTCCGTCCAGGCGTACCCGCTGGGAATGAAGGGCTTCGTACGCATCGATACGGCGGCAGGGCTCGTCGGATGGGGCGAGATCAATAACGTCGAAACACGCGTCGCATGCGCCCTCGCCGAGTCGCTCGGCGAAGTCGTCATCGGCGAAAACCCGACCCGCACAGAGCATCTCTGGCAGCGGATGTTCCGGGCCCACAGGAACCTTCGCGGCGGCGGGCTGATGCTCCACACGATAGCCGCCATCGACATGGCGCTGTGGGACATCGCGGGCAAGGCGTGGGACACGCCCGTGTATCGACTGCTGGGCGGGCCCTGCCGCGAGCGCATCTGGATGTATCCGAGTTCGACCGCCATCAAGACCGGGCCCGGCGGACCCCTGCCCTTCTCGGCGACCCCAGCCGAAATCGAGGCGCTGGTCGATCGGGTCCGTCAGACGCGGCAGCGCGTTGGACCCGCCGGAGCCGTCATGTTCGACGCCCATAGTTGCCTGCCGCCCGCGACGGTCATCCAGTTCACCAACGCCCTCCGTTCCGACGAACTTCTTTTTCTCGAAGAGCCTTGGGTTCCCGGCAACATCGACGCGATGCGGCGCATCCGGGCGTCTGTGCGAGTGCCGTTGGCGACCGGCGAACGCGACCGGACGGTTTGGGAGGTCCGCGAGATCTTGGAGGCGCAGGTCATCGACATCCTCCAGCCCGACTGCGGTCACGGTGGCGGGATCACGCCGATGCGGAAGGTCGCCTCGCTCGCGGAGGCGCACTTCGTGCCCATCGCGCCGCACTGCACGATGTCCAGTCTCGGACTCTCCGCCAGTCTGCACGTGGCAGCATCGACACCGATGTTCCTCATCCACGAGGGATACGCCGATGTCCTGCCGGAGACGGTCGTCCGCAAGACGTGGGAGCTCGACGCGGAGGGTTACGCATCGTTGCCGCAGGGGCCCGGTCTCGGCGTCGAGGTGATCGAGTCCGGCTTGGACGGTGCGAGCCTGGACCCGGACCGTAGCTTCCGATGGCCCGACCATCGGCATCGCGACGGATCCGTGGCGGACTACTGACCGTCCGTCGACGGGTTGTCGAGGGCTTCGAAACCAGGGAGCCGACCGGATCGCTGTGACGCAGCACGGGCTCGGGCGTCGATCGCTTCGAGGGCTCGCTCGAGCCTGGCGAGCGCTTCTCCCGTGATGTCGTCCGAGTCCATGTGAGTAGCGACCAGGCTCCGCCACTCGCCCACGAGATCCGCGATGGCGTCCGCGTCGTCGCGATACGCTTCGCTCTCGGCGACGAGGTCGAGGAGCACTTGCCGCTCCAGAGCGCCACGATCCGCGTAGGCTTCACCCGACACGTCGCCCACAGAGGGCATGTTCGCGTTGTTCTCGACGGCGATGTGCAGGCACGTCGCGAGACCTCGGACGACAGCGCGAACGTCTTCCGACGGGATGTCCAAAGCGCTGAATCCGATGGTTCCCGACAGGACGATCTCAACGACCGGTTCGGACAGCGCCGCCAGGTCGCTCGCAGCGACCGTCTCCCGAACGCGCGACAGTGCGGCGTCGAGCGTACCGCATTCGGAGAGATCGACGGCGATCCGCCGATGGTGCCGATGCGGCATCGGCTCGAACGTGACCGTCACCGTCTCGTCCGGCGACGCCGGGGTACCGATGATGAAAATGCCGTGGTCGTGCTGGAGCTCTTGGATGTCGCAGATTTCGGGGGAACCTGGCATCGTCACGGTCAACGTCGGCGCCTCGCCCAGGTCGCGATGCACCTTGCGATGCCAGTGACCCAGCGCCACGTAGTCCACTCGTCCGCGGAGAGCTTCCAGCGATTCCCACGCCACGGAAGCGAACTCCGGGCGACCGTCCCCCGATCCGACGCCGCAGTGCAACATCAGCGCCGTGAATCCGTCGCGATCAGCCGGGAGCTCCTCCGCGAGATGGGCGACCAGGCGCTCCGTCTCCGACCCGGCATAGCCGACGCCTGCGATCCGCACGCCAGCCAGGTCGAACCAGGTGCCCCGTCGCGATTCGGGATTCCACGGCAGCGCTCGCGGGTCGGAGCCTTCGTCGCGGACGATGTCGAGCAGGTGGAGGAGCCAGGAGTCCGAAAGGTACTGCATCCACGACGACCGGTCTTGGAGGAACGCCTTGTCGTGGTTCCCCTCGATGGCGAAGACGGGCACGCCGGCTGCCTGCAGCAGCGCCAGCGAGCGAGTCGCGGCGCTGAGCGTCGCGGCGTTGATCGTCCGACGGTCGAACAGGTCGCCGGCAATGAGCAATGCGTCCGCTCGCAGCTCGATGGTGCGCCGGGCAATATGCTCGAAGACGCGGCAGAAGTCGTCGAATCGCTCATCGAGCTGGTAGGGGGCTTTGCCCAGGTGGACATCGGAGCAGTGGACGAGTCGCATGGGCTAGGTGTCGCCGTTCTCGCGGATGAAGGTCCCGCTCTTGCCGCCGCGTTTCTCGACCAGCTCGACGCGCTCGATACGCATGCCTCGGTCGATGGACTTGCACATGTCGTACACGGTCAACGCGGCGACGGAGACGGCGGTCAGCGCTTCCATCTCGACGCCCGTCCTGCCCGTGACGCGCACCTGCGCCTCGATGCGGACGGAGCCGTTGTCTTCGTCCACCGACAGGTCCACCTCGACGCCGGAGAGCGGCAGCGGATGGCACAGGGGGATCAGTTCGCTCGTGCGCTTGGCGCCCATGATACCGGCGAGACGGGCGATCTGGAGCACGTCACCCTTCGCCATCTCGCCGTCGCGGATGCGGCGAAGCGTCTCCGGGTGTGCGCTGACGCTGCCGCGCGCGACGGCAACGCGATCGGTCACGGCTTTCTCGGTGACATCGACCATCCGCGCCGCGCCGCGGTCGTCGAAGTGAGTCAGGGAACTCAGAGCACTGCCTCCCGCAAGAAGGCAGCCGCGCCATCGAGCGCGCGACGCCTCGTACGTTTGCCTCAAGAACACCCATCACGTATACTACGCCGCCGGACTCCAAGTGTCTGGACGACTCGAGCGGGTAGAACACCTGTGACAGCAAGCACGCTGACCGTATTCGGTACGGAGAGGGCAGTCCCGGAGGTCACGATCGAGCGACTCTCGATCTACTCGCGCGTGTTGCGCAGCCTTGAGCTATCCGGTCGAGAGACGATCTCGTCCGCCGGTCTCGCCCGCCACACGCCGTATGCCGCAGCGCAGATCCGGCGCGATCTCGCATGGTTCGGTCAGTTCGGCACGCGCGGCAAGGGCTACGATGTCACCAACCTTCGCCGCCAACTGGACGTCATCCTCGGCGTCCATGTCACCCGCAGAGCGGCTCTCATCGGCGCGGGGAACCTGGGACTCGCCTTGCTCGGGTACACCGGATTCCGCGAACACAACTTCGAGTTCGCCGCCGCGTTCGACGCGAACCGACAGAAGGTTGGCACGTACGCGCAAGGGGTGCGGATCTACGCGATGTCCGAGATCGCAGCGGTCGTCGCAGACACGGATATCGAAATCGCCGTGCTCGCCGTTCCGGCAGTCGCCGCTCAGGACTGCGCCGATGCAGCCGTCAGGGCTGGCATCAAGGCGCTGCTCAACTTCGCCCCGACCCAGCTCAGTGTACCGGACGGAGTGCAGGTCCGCAATGTCGATCTCTCCGTCGAGTTGGAGCATCTGTCCTATTTCCTAGAGCGGCGACAGGAGCGGATCGGCAGGATCGCGTCGTCGGACCCGCCCTGACCGCTGGCGGTTCCACCAACGCGGAGTCCATCGCCGAGCGCGTTCATGCGTCGAACCTCAAGACCAGACGGCACGGAGCGACATGACTGACGTGACACGATCCGAAGCGCTGTGGAACCGAGCCCGCGAACTGATGCCCGGCGGCGTGAACAGCCCGGTGCGCGCCTTCAAGTCCGTCGGCGGAACGCCACGATTCATGCGGCGCGGATTCGGGGCATACGTCGAGGATGTCGACGGGACGCGGTATCTCGACTACGTCGGGTCGTGGGGTCCGCTCATCCTGGGCCACTCCCATCCGCGCGTCCAGGCGGCTCTTGAGCGCGCTCTGCGCGACGGAACCAGCTTCGGAGCTCCCACCGAAGCCGAAGTCGTGATGGCGGAGATGCTCATCGAGGCGGTTCCGTCGCTCGACAGAGCGCGCCTCGTCAACTCCGGCACGGAGGCGACGATGAGCGCCATCCGGGTCGCTCGCGGGTTCACGGGCAGGAGCCGGATCATCAAGGTCGCCGGGTGCTACCACGGGCACGGCGACTATCTGTTGGTAAAGGCAGGCTCCGGCGCGACGACCTTCGGCGTTCCGACGAGCGCCGGCGTCCCTGCGGAATTCGCCCGGCAGACGCTGACCGTCCCCTTCAACGACGCGGATGCCGTCGCGGACCTCGCCGCGTCGCAAGGCGATGACATCGCGTGCATGATCCTCGAGCCGATTGCCGGCAACATGGGTCTGGTTCCACCGGAGCCCGGATACCTCGCCGCGCTGCGCGAGATCACGGCGAAGCACGGCATCCTCCTCATCTTCGATGAGGTGATGACCGGCTTCCGAGTCGCGTACGGCGGCGCTCAGGAGCGCTACGGCGTCGTCCCCGACATGACGTGCCTCGGGAAGGTCGTCGGCGGTGGACTGCCGGTGGGAGCCTATGGCGGACGCGCCGACATCATGGCGCAGGTCGCCCCGGACGGACCCGTCTATCAGGCAGGAACGCTTTCGGGGAACCCGTTGGCGACCGCCGGTGGCATCGCAACGCTGGAGGAGCTCCGCTCCGGAACCGCGTACGAGACCCTCGAAGCGCGAAGCGCGGCGCTCGAAGCAGGCATCCGCGAAGCCATCGCCGAGACGGGAACCGTGGGCGCTGTAACCCGCGTCGGTTCCATGGTCTGCCTGTTCTTCGCGCCGGGGCCCATCCGCGACTACGACAGCGCGTTGACGTCCGACTCCGCCCGGTACGGCAGGTTCTTCCACGAGCTCCTGGGTCGCGGCGTCTACTTCCCGCCGTCGCAATACGAGACGTTCTTCGTATCGACGGCGCACACGGACGAGAACATCTCAACGACCGTCCAGGCGATCCGCGCATCGCTCGAAGCGAGTCGGTCAGCCTAGCGTATCCTCGGTACCGCCATACGCGTGAGCGGATGATTGCGATGAACACCCGACCGCTGGATGCATATCTCGCGTCAGACCTCGCTCGTGTCGAGCAGGTTCTGCTCCTGCGCACGGCGAGCTCTTACGAGTTCGTCGACCTGGCGGTGCAGCACGTCATCTCGGGAGGAGGGAAGCGCCTTCGCCCAGCGCTGGTGATCCTGGCGGCACGAAGCCTGGGGTACGACGCCGACGACATGTTCGACCTCGCCGCCGCGATGGAGCTGATCCACGTCGGCTCGCTGGTCCACGACGACGTGATCGACGACGCCGGATTGAGGCGCAACCGTGAGACGCTGAACGCGAAGTTCGGCAACAAGGTCGCCGTTCTCGTCGGCGATTACATGCACTCCCGCGTGCTGTCGATCCTCGTCGCATGTCGATGCACGGATCGGGTGCTCAAGACCGTCGCCAACGCGACCCAGGCGATGTGCGAGGGCGAAGTCATCGGGGCGTACAAGTCGGGCGACTTCGACCTCGATCTGGACGACTACTACCGGATTATCGACCTGAAGACCTCCGGGCTCATCGCCGCCTGCTGCGACGTCGGATCGGAGCTCGGCTCCGCGACTCCGGCGCAGTTCGAGGCGCTCCACCGATACGGCAGTATCGTGGGAACCGCGTTCCAGATCGTGGACGACGTCCTCGATGTCGTGGGTCAGCCGTCGAAGTTCGGCAAGCCCACCCGGAACGACATCCGGGAAGGCAAGATCACGCTGCCGATCATGCGCGTGCGAGACCGCTGCGAGCCATCGGAGCGGGAGCGCCTGAAGCGGCTCTACATGCAGGAAACGCGCGACGCGGACGAGATCGCGTGGATATCGGACCTCGTCCTGCGGTACGGCGGCGCCGAGGACGCGTTCTCGACGGCGCGCGAGATGTCGTCCGGCGCGCATCGAGCCCTCGACGTCCTGCCCGACACGCCTGCGCGCGACGCGCTCCACGACCTGATCGATTTCCTCATCGAACGCGACTTCTAGCATCCGCGAAGGAGTGAATCGCCGTGCGGGTCCTATTGACAGGAGCCGGCGGGTTCGTCGGCGCGTACGTCGCTCGGGAGCTTCTGAGCCGAGACCACTCGGTGCGTGGGTTCGACCAACGACAGGCGGGCATCCCTGGCGTCGAGTGGATCATGGGCGACCTGCGCGACCTCTCGGCGCTCGAATCGGCGGTCGAAGGCGTCGACGTCGTCTGCCATCTGGCGGCGATCCCGGCTCCCCGACCCCGCGAGGACTGGCCCGCCATCATCGACGTGAACATCGGGGGCACGTACGCCGTCCTGGAGGCGATGGCTCGCCACAACGTGCGCCGGATCGTCTACGCGTCGAGCGCGTGCGTCATCGGCGGCGTGTGCAACTGGAAGTACCGCCCCGCGCCGAAGTACCTCCCGTTCGACGAAGACGCGACGGTCGATGCGGACGAACCCTACTCCCTGTCCAAAGCCGTGAATGAACAGACCGCGAGGATGTTCTATCATCACGGATTCCTCGACGCCGCCATCGCCATGCGGCTTTGGAACGTGCGCGACGCGGAGAGGCAAGGTCTCGGCATCCTGCACCATCCGACGGTCGTCTTCGCGACGCTCCATCCGCTCGACGCGGCGCAGGCGTTTCGCTTGGCGGTCGAGAGCACCCTCGAAGGATGTCATGCGTTCTCGGTCTCATCGCGATGGCGCTACAACGCCGACGGTTCCCGTGAGTCCGAAGAGCAGACGCACGCCATCATCGAGGCTGCGTTCCCAAAGGGCATCGAACTGCGTGAGGGGTTCCCATCGACATGGGGCAGCGCTGGATCGTCGAGGCGTCTGATGCGCGTGCTGGGATACGAACCTCGCTTCTAGTGGAGCGTTGACCCGCCGGATTCGAGGTGCTAGGATCGAACCAGGGACGGCGCGGTGTCGCCGGAGGGAGTGAGATGGCGAACATCTTCTCGCGTTTCTGGAACTTCATGACGGGATGGCTCCACAGCCAGCAGAGCGCCCTCGAAGCGACCCAGCCGAAGGTCGTCTACGAGCAGGCGTTACGCCGCGAGAAGGATAAATATCGGAAGATGGAGGAGGCTGTCTCAGGACTGGTCTATAATCGGAACAAGCTGAACAAGGACATCGAAGACAACCGCCGCGAGCTCGACGATGTCATAGCGATGCTAGACCAGGCTGTGCGAGACGCGCAATCCGACGACCGCGCCACCGCCGAAGAAGCCCTCACCATCGGCGAAGCCCTGCAGCAGCAAGAGGATGCGCTAACGCAGCGGATCGCTCAGCTCACGGAAAGCCGCGACGCCGCCAACGCCCGGATCGAGGAGTACCAGAACAAGCTGGTTCAGTTCCAGGGCAGGATCAAAGAGCTCGAGGCGGAGAAGGACAACGCGATCGCTCAGGCGGCTGCCGACAAGATGACGATTCAGTTGAACCGTCAGCTCAGTGGCATGTCGATCGATTCGGACCAGCAGTCGCTGAACGAGCTCCGGGACTCGATGGGTAGGCTGCACGCGCAGGCGATGATGACCGAGGAGATGCGTGGGAAGTCGCTCGAAGACAAGCTGCAAGCCTATCGACTGCGCGCTCGGACAGGGCAGGCACGTGCGAAGTTCCTTCAGCGCGTCGAGCAGGCGAAGGCGCTCGCTCCTGGCGGCTCGACGCCGCTCCCTCCCGGCGACGATTCAGGTTCCGCTTAGGTTCCGCCCGCCTCTACAGACCGATTACAGACCGATCCACGGCGCGTCACACCGCGTGTAGTCCGACAACTCCGCGTCGTCGAAGAAGAGCGCCATCTCACGAACCGCCGTCTCGGGAGCGTCCGAGGCGTGGATCAGGTTCATGGGAGCGTGAGAGCTGAAATCGCCGCGGATCGTACCGGGCTCCGAGGCGTCCGGCTGAGTAGAGCCGACCATCGACCGAACTCGACGGATCACGTTCGTCCCCTCGAGCGCCACGGCGACGATGGGTGACGACGTGAAAAAGCCGATGAGCGGCTCGTAGTACTCCCTCCCCGCGTGCTCGGCGTAGTGACGGCGCGCCAGTTCGTCAGATGCCTGCAGCATCTTCAGCCCGACGATCTTGATTCCCTTGTCTTCGAACCGCGACAGGATGCGACCCACGAGCCCGCGCTGGACGGCGTCCGGCTTGAACAGGACAAGCGTTCTTTCCAAGTCCTCTCCCTCGAAGATGGGATGACTAGTTCCGCGTCGCCCCAGCCTTCATGTCGACGATGTAGGCTTCGTCGATCTCATTGGATCGATGGTTGGCGACCGAGTGGGGTTCCGGGAAGTCCTTCAGCAGCTTCTCGTATTCGGTGATGGCGTTGGGTGTATCGCCCTTCGTCTCGTAGAGTTTGCCGATTCGGTACTGCGCGTCGCGGCGGATATCATAGGCAGACCGGGCATCCGTCTCAATCGCCTCGACGTTGACGGTTCCGTCCACAATGGCGCGGTACGCTGCCACGGCGTTGCCGGTGTCCTTGAGACCCTCGGCGTAGATCTGCGCGACGAATATCTGCGCTGCCGGGGCGTTCTTGCTGGTCGAATACTTCTCGATGGCGGCTTTCAGTTCGCGAACCGCTTCCGCGTACTTCGTCTGCCGCTCCAAAGCCCACCCGATTCGGAAGTTCGCCTCCTGAGCGTACTCGCTATCGGCGTAAGCGGTGATCGCGCGGCGATAAGCGGCAATCGCCTCGTCGTACTTGCGCTGATCGAAGTAGGTCTGCCCGATGTTGAACTGCGCCGCGGGAGCGTACTCGGGGTCGGCGAGATCGACGATGTTCTGGAACCGTACGCGCGCGTTGTCATAGTCCTGCTTGTCGAACAGCACCATGCCCGTATAGAAGATGGGAGCCGCGATGTGCTCGCTCGCCGGGAACTCCTCGGAGAACCGGACGAGCTGCGTCAGCGCCTCATCGTAACTGCCGCGCTTGTACTGGCAGATCGCCAGATTGAGCGTCGCCGTCTCGCGCAGCGGGCTCGACGGATACTGGTCGATGAGCTGCTGGAACAGGACCGCCGCGCGGTCGTAGGTCTCGCGCTGGAAGTGCGCCACCCCGATGGCATTCAGCGCGTCGGGCGCGTGCTCGCTGTCGGGGTAGTTGTTGAGGAGGCGTCTGTAGAGCGCGAACCCGGTGTCCGCCTGGTCCTGCATATCGACTCGCGAGGCGATGGCGAAGAGCGCGTCATCGGCATACGGACTGTCCGGGTATTCGTCGAACACGACGCGATAGGCGGCGAGGACCTTCTGCCAGCGTTCGAGGTCCGTCGCATCGGCAGGGGGCGAGTCGAGGTCGGCAGCCTGCTGATAGAGCTCAGCCGCCGTCGCGTAGTAATCGCCACTCGCTTTCGAGCCCGGACTCGAGGTCAGCCTACCCGCGAAGAAGGCAACGACGATCAGCACGACGGACGCATACGGAAGGAGTCGGTTCACGCCATGCTCCTTAGTGTAGGCAGCCTCAGTGGCCTGTTTCGTAGAAATCTGTCCAATCAACGGACGACGTGGAGTAGGGGCGACGCGGTGCGTTGCCTCGTTTCACGACGAGGGCGACCCGTCGGGTCGCCCCTACGTATCGTAACCGATCTACGAAACGAACCACTCAGCCGCTGTTGGGCGATCTCTGCAACAAGTCCCCACAGACGCGAACCGCGACTTCAGCGGCGTACTCGACATCCTCCGTGCTCGCGTCGTGGTTCGTCACGAACCGCGCCATCTTGGGCCCGTAGACCGTGATGAGCACGCCCTCTTTCGCCAGCATCGACGCCAACTCGTGAGCCGTGATCCCGAGCGCGTCGGTTCGGAGGATGACGATGTTCGTCGGGAACTCGTCGGGATCGACTCCGAGCGGATCGAGCTTGCTCAGCGCCTGCGCTAGCATCCGCGCGTTGGCATGGTCCTCCGACAAGCGCGAGGGCATGTCGCGGAGCGCGACCAAGCCCGCCGCAGCGATGACGCCGGACTGCCGCATCGATCCTCCGAGCCGCTTGCGGGCACGACGAGCCCGCTCCACGAACCCATGGGAACCTGCAAGAAGCGAGCCGACGGGAGCGCACAAGCCCTTCGACAGGCAGAACTGCACCGTATCGACCTGATCGGCGATCTCGCGCGGGGAGATACTCAATGCCGTCGCGGCATTGAATATCCTCGCCCCGTCGAGGTGCAGAGGCACACCGGCGTGCTGCGCGACGGCACGGACAGCCGCCATCTCGTCGGGTCGAATCACTCGTCCGCCTCGGCGGTTGTGCGTGTTTTCCAGGCAGATGACGCCGAGCGGAGGGTACTGGCGCGGGTTCCGGTCGATCATCGACTGCACGATTTCGGGCGATGGGCACCCGTTGAGTGCATCCCAGAACACCGGCAGCAAGCCGCAGAGCGCAGCCAGGCCGCCCTGTTCGTAGACGTAGATATGGCACTCGGCATCGAGTAGGGCGGCATCGCCCGGACGCGTGTGCGCCATCAGAGCGCAGGCGTTGCCCATGGTTCCGCTGGCGACGAATACCGCCGCCTCTTTGCCCATCAACTCCGCGCCGTAACGCTCCAGTTCGGCGACGGTCGGGTCCTCGCCGTAGCAGTCGTCTCCCACGACGGCGTTCGCCATCGCTCGTCGCATGTCCGCCGTCGGTCGAGTGATCGTATCGCTCCGCAGATCGACGCGTCGCATGGGGGCTCCGTCTCCGACTATCCGTCGACCAACGTGGCGAGATGCTTCTCGACGGCGTCGGCGCGCCGTTGTCCTGCGCTGGAAAGGGGTTGCAGGGGGAACCGATCCGCGAGCGACCGCAACGCCGCGATCGCTTCCTGAGAACGCTGAAGCTGGATCAACGCCTCTGCCGACCGGTAGGCAGCCCGCGCGCGAAGCCCTTCCTCGACCGACTCATCTTCGGCAAGAGCCTTGAGCAGCGAGGCCGCATCCTCGTAGTCTCCGCGATGGTAGGCTTCGAACCCGGACGGTGGTTCCGATTCGAGGATCGCCGAGCTCTTCACCGACTTCCTCGATGCCGGCTTCTTCGCGGGTTCCGGACCCTCACCGGCAGCGGCGGACCCGGTGCTCGGTTCCGCCGCCTTCTTCGACGACCGCGATGCGGACTTTCCCTTCGGTTCTGGCTTCGGTTCCGGCGCTTCAGCCGCGTCCACAGCATCGTTCTCTTCGGTCATATCGCACAGTCTCCTTCGAGTCGGTGGGAGTCAAGCGAGTCATCGCGTCTGGCGCACACAATCAAACACACCAGGCCGACAACGACATAGGCGATGCACGCCCCCGGACGCCCCCAGCCGGTGGCGCGACTAGCGTAGACCGGGCTTGCCATCCGCGCAACCTCGGAGGCGACTCCGAGTCCGTCCCCAGCTCCCATCGGCGGAACCCATCGCGCGATCCACAGGCTGGCGACGGCTCCGAGGCATGTGAGCGGCGTCCTCAGAACCGCCGAAATGCCCGACCACATCACGCCCGCCGACGTGGCGACTGTCGCGAGCCAGACCAAGCCGCGCCAAGACGCTCCCCAGGAAGCTGTGGACCACAGTGGCAGCAAGAGCGCGAGAATCAGGAGCGTGCGCTCTAGACGGGCTCTCGCCTCGGCAATGGACGGGGTATGACGCGCCGGACGTGTCGGTAGGCTGACGGTGGGGAACGCGGCGCCGATGCCGCACAGAAGGTCGGAGGGAAGGCTGGGTCTGCCCCCGTCAGCGCTCTGGCTGACGGACACGATCATCCCGTACCAGAGCACCGAGCCCGCCGCCAGGATCCATTCGCGACGAGCCCACGTGTGGGGACCCAAGCGTCTCTCCATCTGCTCGAGCGACCGCCGCCGACTAACCGCTCACGGCAGTCGCGGGCAGTTCGGCGCCAGCAGCGATCTCGTCGGACGGAGCCGTGTCGCGGAACTGGCTCCACTGTCGTAGGTGTCGCAGGGCGTCCGCCTCGATCTGGCGGATCCGCTCGCGGGTCACGCCGAACTGGAGACCGATCTCGCGAAGCGTGCGCTCCTGACCGTCGTCCAGACCGAACCGCAGACGCAGCACTTCCTGCTCGCGCGTCGGCAGCTTGTCGAGCAGCCCTTCGATCTCCTGCTCCATGATGGCGTCCGAAAGGACCTCGCGATGGGACTCGCCGGCGGGGTCCTCGATGAAGTCGCGGAGCAGAGATGTCTCGCGCTCCTCTCCGAGCGGCATCTCGAGGGACAGCGGATCGCAGGACAAGGTCAGAATCTCGCGCACGCGCGCCTCGGGCACATCCAGCATGTCGGCGATCTCTTGCGTCGTCGGATCGCGCTCGAGCTCCTGTCGCAGACGCCCTGCGGCATCATCGAACTTGCTGATCTTGGCGACGACGTAGCTGGGCAGGCGGATGACCCGAGCGTAGTTGTCCAGCGCCCGCATGACCGCCTGGCGGATCCACCAAATCGCGTACGTGCTGAACTTGAAGCCGCGCCGATAGTCGAACTTCTCGACGGCGCGCATCAAGCCGATGTTGCCTTCCTGGATCAGATCGGACACGGGGACGTTGTGACCGCGGTACTTGAGCGCGACACTGACGACCAGACGGAGATTCGAGCGAACCAGCATCTCGCGGGCGTCGTTGTCGCCCGCCTCGATTCGCTTGGCGAGCGCGACCTCTTCTGCCTGCGTCAGCAGTCGCGTCTTGGTGATGTCACGCATCCACATGCGGAGCGCGTCGCTCGCGACTTCCGGCGGTCCCGCGGGCTTGCGGACTTTGCGGGAGGCTCCGGACGACGCGCCGACCCGCGCCATCCCGGCTCGGTCGCCTCTCGCAGGAGCCCTATCCGTGCGACCGATCGTCGGGATCGAGGACGCGGCGACGCGGCGAACTGGCGTCCCTGCATCGCGAGGCGACGATGACCGCTTCGAGGGCATAGGAGTCTCCTATCCGGGTACCGAAGGTATTGCCCGCACCTCACCGTGTCGTGGCAGCCAGCGACATTCTAGATGAACGACGAATCGACGCCGCGCGTTCACATGCGGCGTCCGACAGTCGGCTGCTGCGACCAATCCTCTGCTGGTCAGCCTTGTCGCTCGACGGAACCTCGTGCCGAGGGCATGGGCGTCAGCGACAGCAGCTCCGCGTTCAGACTCCCGGACCGGTAGCCCGCCAGGTCGAGGGACACGAACCGATATCCCAGCTCGCGGAACCTCGCCACGACCCGTTCGCGAACGCCGTCGTCGAGGAAATGCGGCATCTCCTCGACGGGCACCTCGATTCGCGCGATGTCCTCGTGATGTCGCACTCGGAACTGGCGGAACCCGAGATCGAACAGACACTCTTCCGCCTCGTCCACCTGGGTCAGCTTCTGCGCGGAGATCGGCGTTCCATGGGGGAACCGCGACGAAAGACAGGCGAATGCGGGCTTGTCCCAAGTCCGCAATCCCAGGTCGCGAGAGAGAACGCGGATGTCGTCCTTGGTCATGCCGGCATCCAGCAGCGGGGCGTGGACACCGTACTCCTTGGCGGCGTCCATGCCGGGACGGTAGTCGCCCGTGTCATCCGCGTTCGCACCGTAGACGATGCTGCGGATGCCGGTCTCACGCATGACCGATTCGAGTTGGGTGAAGAGCTCGGACTTGCAGAAGTAGCATCGGTTCACGGGGTTGCTGGCATAGCGCTCGTCCTCCAACTCCTCGGATCGGACTTGCGCCAGGCGAATACCGATCCCATCGGCGAGCTCGATGGCTTCCCGGAGCTCCCGCTTCGGCAACGATTCGGAGACGGCGATGACGGCAAGGGCGCATTCGCCAAGCGCGTCATACGCCAGCTTCGCAAGCAGCGTGCTATCGACGCCGCCTGAGAAAGCGACGATGACTTCTCCGAGCTCGCGCAGCCGCGCGGACGCCAACGCGTGCTTCTGGGCGATCTCGTCAGGCAGAGACATCGCTCGTTCCTATGATGGGCGGCTCAGGGTTACCTTGCGGAGTTGAGTTCGGAGCACCTGCCGCTGCATTCGACTCAGGTGGTCAATGAACAGAACGCCATCGAGGTGGTCGATCTCGTGCTGAATGACGCGCGCCAGCCAACCGTCCGCGTGCAAAATCGCGCTCTCGCCTTCGGGGTCGAGATGCTCGACGTCGACCTCCACGGCGCGCGCGACGTCGGCGTACACGTCGGGAAAGCTGAGGCAGCCCTCCTCGTCCACGATCCTGCCCCTGCTGCCGACGATCACCGGGTCGATCAGCACGACCGGTTGCCGTTCGCCTTCGCTCGGTTCGGGATCGACGACGATGAGCCGCTTGAGTACCCCGACCTGCGGGGCGGCGAGACCCACGCCCTTCTCACGGTACATCGTGACGAGCATCTCCCGCGCCAGGGCGCGGATTTCGTCCGTCACAAAGATGATCGGCTTCGCCTTCTCTCGGAGCACCGGATCGCCGTACAACCGAACCGTCAGCACATCCATGCCTTTGCATGACCACACGATGCGCCCGGTCGGCGCAAACACTCCGTTCATTCTACCACGATCCGAGGCGATTGGTCAAGAAACACGCACTTGATGGCACGACACTTGCTAGCTGACCCGAAGCTCCCTTCCTGGAACCATGGAGAACGCCCATGAGAACATGCAGACCCCGCCGCTGGAGCGTCATCGCTGCGACCGCAGCGATCGCTCTGGTCGCGTCGACGTCCGTTTCGCAGGTCCAGTTAACGACGCTTCCAAAGCCGGGACGCGTCGGCATCGATATCTACGGTGCCGGCATCGCTCTGGTGACGCAGAGCCGATCCGTCCGACTCCACAAGGGCTCCAACACCGTGCAGTTCCGATGGTCCGGTTCTGAGATCGACCGATTCAGTCTGCTCCTGCGTCCTGCGCCGGGCGTTACGGGCGTGAGCGTAGGCAGCGCGACTTTCCCGAGCGGGCAGCAGAACGCGATCCAGTGGGACGTTCACGCCGACGCCGATCGCGAGGCAGATATGGAGGTCGCGTTCTACGCGTCCGGCTTTGGCTGGTCAACCCACTACATGGCGTGGGTGAGTGACGACGACTCTCAAACGCGGCTCGTCAGTTGGTTCTCCGTGACCAACGCGAGCGGCGAGGACTTCGAGGGGGCGGAGATTCGGCTTGTTGTCGGCGTGCTGCAGACGGTCCCCGAGGCGCGTCCGGAGGCGTTGGCGGACGCAACCAAGGCTGCTCCGTATGCAGGACGTCAGCTCCGCAAAGCCGACCGATCCGCAGGTATCGCACTTGCCGCCGAGGATCTCGGCGAGCACCACGTCTTTTCGCTGACACAACCCGCCGATATCAAGAATGGCGGCACGAGCGCGCTGCCCGCGTTGAGCGCTGCTGGCGTCCCGGTCCGGCTCGTCCATCGTTGGAACGGCGGAGAGGTTCGCGCTGAATACACCTTCATCAACGACGCCAAGCACAAGGTGGGCGACAGTCCACTTCCCGCAGGTCCCGTGACGGTACTCCGCCGGACCAGTGACGGTACGGTCTCCTTCGTGGGGTCTGCTCAGATGGACTACATACCGATTGGGAAGGAGATCCGGCTGGATGTCGGGCCCGATAAGGACATCGTCGTCGAGCGAACCATCCAGGAATGGCGTCGGACGAACTTCCGGTTCACCGAGTCAGGCGACCTTGCCGCGGCAGACATTGAGACCGCGTTCCGCTTCGACGTGACGAACCACGGGAGTCGCCCGATCGATCTCCTGATCCCGGAGACCATTTCGGGTCGATGGGAGTTGCTCGATACCGACACGTCGCACGAACGCAAGGGCGTGAGAGAGATCGAGTTCCGCGTCCGCGTCGAGCCGACCACGTCGCGCCAGATCAACTACCGCATCCGCCAGATGGCAGACTAGGAGCCGACGCATGCGACACGCAACCATCCCGCTGGGCATCCTGTTGTGCGTCGTCTCGTGGGGCGCGTCCGCCCGCGTCGAGCTGACGCCGGTCCCGCAGCGCCAATCGTTGACGATCTCCGCCGACGCCTCCGGCATCGCCTTCGTGCGTGAAGTGCGCGCCATCACCATCTCCCCAGGACGGAACCGCATCGAGATATCGTTCGCGAACATGCAGGTCGACACGAGGACGGTCCATCTGGACGCAGCCGACCGAACCGACGAGTTCAGTGTTTTCGCGCTCACGGTTCCACCGTCTGCCCCACAAACACTGGTCGTCGAAGCCGACAGCGAGACCGCAGGCGAGCTGCCGATCGAGCTGACCTATCGAGTCGGCGGCATCTCGGCGCAGGCGCGCTACATCGCCGTGGTGTCCAAGGACGAACGGACGCTCTCTTTCCGAGCATCGCTACTCATCGCCAACGACACGGGCGAGGACTATGAGAACGCCGAGTGGATGCTTCCGCTCGGTACGAAGGCTCGCTTGACGGTGCGACGAGGTGAACGTGTCGAAGTGCCCGCGGCGTCCTACGCAGACGTGCCAATCGCCAAGACCTATGTCGTCTCCGATCCGCTCGTCGAATCGCCCACCGTCACGGCGCGGTATGGTCTCCGACTGGGCAATGGCTCTGCCCTTCCGTCCGGAAAGGTGCGGATCGTCCGGGAGAGCGAAAGTCACCAACTGGAGCTCATCGGTGAAGCGGCGCTGCCCCTGACGCCTGCGGGCAAGGAGATCGAGCTCGGTGTCGGCAAGGCACAAGACATCGAGGTGAAGTCGCGCTTCGACCAACGCGACCGGACCGATATCCGTCGGAACCGCGCCGGGGCGATCGTGCTCTTCGACACGTTGGAATCGCTGGCGTTGGAGGTCATCAACCGCAAAAAGGAACCGGCAGAGGTCCGACTGACGCTGCGACCGAACGGCGAGTGGACGACGGACGCGCCACTCACGCTGCTGACGCGCAGGGACGCCGCGACGTCAGAGGTCTCGCTCCGCGTCGCCGCTTCGGGAACCGAGTCGGTGAAACTCGACTTCAGGGGTACAAACCGACAGCAGGGATGGGCGCTAGAACGCTAAGCCGTGCTAAGATAGGGTGACAGTCAGAGCGGAGGAGGATGGTATGAAACGCAGGGACTTTCTCAAAACCGCGGCGGTGTCCACAGCCGCCCTGGCGATCGACGCCACTGCACCTGCTGGAAAAGGAGACTCCATGAACGCGCCGGACAAGGCGTCCGGGTTCCCCAAGCGCGAGTACGGCAAGACCGGTGAGATGTTGTCGATCATCGGGTTCGGCGGCATCGTCGTCATGAACGCCGAGCAGGATCACGCCAACCGCGTCGTCGCGGAATCCGTCGAGCGGGGCATCAACTACTTCGATGTGGCTCCCAGCTACGGCAACGCGGAGGAGAAGCTCGGGCCCGCCATCGAGCCGTTCCGGGACCGCATCTTCCTCGCCTGCAAGACCGGTCAGCGTGAGCGTCCCGGCGCCGAGGCGGAGTTCGCGCGTTCGCTCGAGCGCCTGCGCACCGACCACTTCGATCTATACCAACTGCACGGCATCACCAACGTGCAGAACGACGTCGATAAGGTGTTCCTGTCCGGCGGCGTGATGGACTTCCTCATCGAGAAGCGCCAGGAGGGAGCCATTCGCTATCTGGGGTTCTCAGCGCACTCCATCGAAGCGGCGACGGCGGCGATGGATCGCTTCGACTTCGACTCGGTTCTCTTCCCAGTGAACTTCGCGAACTGGCACAAGGGCGAGTTCGGGCATCAGATCATGGAGAAGGCGAAGTCCAAAGGCGTCGCACGGTTGGCGCTCAAGGCACTGGCGCGACAGCAGTGGCCCGAGGATGACCCGCTGCGCCAGAAGTACGGCAAGTGCTGGTACCAGCCCCTGACGGATCCGCGCGAGGCGGAGCTCGGACTCCGGTTCACGTTGAGCCAGCCGATCACGGCTGCCATTCCGCCGGGCGAGGAGTCTCTGTTCCGCCTGGCATGCGACTTGGCGGAGCGCTTCAAGCCCCTGACGACGCAGGAGGATTCCGAGCTCAAGGAGCTCGCCGCCGGACTGAAGCCGATCTTCAGCACGGTGTAGCGGAATCCGCCGCGTGGTCAGATCGGGAGCGAGAGCAGATCGTTCGTCCGGTAGATGCACGTCCGTTCGTCGATCTGCTCCGCTCCGCGCCGAACCTGTCCTTCCACGCTCTTGCCTTCGTAGACTCGGATTTCCAGCTCGTAGGGCGGATCGATCCGCACGGGCTCGATGCTCTTCGCCCGTTGACACGCCTCACGCGTCGCCTTGCGGATCGCCCTCCGAGCCTTCTTCGGCGACAGGTGCTGCGCGAGCTCGATCCCCATGCCGACCTTCGTCGCCACAGTCACGATCCCCGGAACCAGCGCGTGCGCCTCTTCACACGCCTTGTCATCGCCAGCCAGGAAGATGGTCGGCACGTCATAGAGCCCCGCAAGCGCCGCGCGCGCGCCGAACTCGCCGATGGGCTTGCCGTTGAGCCGATAGTACTCGACGGTGAGTGACGAGTAGGTATGGCACAGCGGGGCGTCGGGCGTGCCTGCCATCGCGTGCTGCCCGACGAACAGGAGCGCGTCGAAGGCGTCGTCCAGACCCGTCGGCGGCTTGAACCCCTTGCCGAAGATGAGCTTCGCCTTCGGGTGGAACCGCTCCAGATCGACTCCGCCGGAACCGTGTCCGTCGAGCACGACGATTTCCGCCTTCGCGTCGTAGTCGAGGATGCCGTCGACGCACGCGTTGATCTCGCGCGTCAGCAGGCGCATCGCAACGCTCTTCATCTCCGACGCGTCGACGCGCGTCTGGTCCCACTTGGCGACGCCAGCAGGTCCTTCCAGGTCCGTCAGGATGTACGCCTTCAAATCAACTCTCCTTCGGCTCGCTCAGCGACCGATCTGAGCCAGCATGGTGCGAATGCGCTGCTCCAGCGCGGGGCCCGACATCGGCTTCGTCAGGTCCATCAGGTAGATATCCAGGTAGTCCCTTCGGTTGCTCGCGAAGGCGACGCGCTTCCCGTCCGGCGAGGCCGCTGGATGGATGACGTCGCCGTATCGACTCGACACCGGTCGAACGTGCCCGCTCTGCCAGTCCGTCAGCGCCAGCTCGTAGCCCGCACCCTGGTTCCGCACGAACAGAAACTCCTTGCCGTCCGGTAGGAACGCGCCCCCGTACTCGGTCGCCTCGGTGAAGGTCACCTGCCGAGACGACGATCCGTCGAGCCTCACTTCGAACAGGTCGAACGCACGATCCAGGCTTCGGACGTAGACGGCCTGCCTGCCATCGGGAGACACGACGGCGTGACCGTCATCGGATGGCTCCGATGTCAGCCGCTCGCGTTGCGAGCCGTCGGCAGCCATCGACCAGATGTCCATGTTGCCATCGACCGTCGCCTCGAACAGCACGGTCTTGCCGTCTGGCGTGAACGCCGGATTCCCGACGGCGGCGGGGCTGGTGGTCAGCGGGATGGTCGTCCGGGTCGCCAGGTCCATCGTGTAGATCATCTCGCTGCGGGGCGTGCTGCCGCTCGCCTGCAAGTTGATCATCGCCGCGTCGGTCCGATGCTGCGTCGATCCGAACAGCAGGTTCTTCCCGTCCGGAGAGAACGTCGCGCCGTATTCGTTGGTCGTCGGCATGTCCGTGAGGCGTTCCGACCGCTTCGATGCCAAGTCCATCAGAAACAGCTCCGCGCTGCCGTCCGCGTGCTGTGTCATGACGAGCTTCGTGCCGTCTGGCGAAAAGCTCGGGGCGTAGCTGTCCACCTCGGAGCTCGTCAGCCGAGTCGTCTCGTAAGCGTCTCCGATGAGACCCGCGATGTAGACCACGTGCGGACCCGACTGCGAGATCGACAGCGCTTTGGCGAACACGTCCAGCGCATCGACCTCCTGACCGAGGAGCAGCAACGCCTCACCGTACCGGGCGAGCGCCATCGTGTCGTTCGGGTCGGCTGCGGCAGCCCGCGACAGATGGTGCGCAGCCTCCTGCGCCCGCATCTGGCTCAACTCGAGCTCGCCCAACGTCGCTTCGGCGCGCGACGTCCAGCGGCGTATCGCCGCAAGGGATGTGAGGGCTGCGCGAGCTCCGTCGATATCGCCGCTCCTCGCCTGAGCCCATGCCCGTTCGACCGGATCGCCGCCGCAACCCGCGATGATGACGATGCACGCGAACGCGGCGACTAGACGATGGATCATCGCGCCCTCCAGAGGATTCTGCGAACCAGACGCGCATCGGGTAGCGACAACACGACGAAGTAGATGCCGCTGGGAACCGGAAGCCCATCCAAATCGACGCCTCGCCACGGGATGGCGTGCCGCCCGACGCCGAGCGACGTCTCGGAGAGGACGCAGACTCGTCTTCCGAGACCGTCGAACACGCACACACGCACTGCCGCTTCCCGCGCCATCGTGATCGACGCTGCGACAACGTCGGTCGCCGGATTCGGGTATGGGGCTCCCAGCGAGCCGTACCGTGACGTCGCCCTGAGATGCCCCAGCGTCGTGGGAAAGGTCTCCGCCTCCGCGTCGACGTCGGTGGGCGCGTGCCGATCCGCCAGTGCGCTCCAGGCAGCCTCGGCATCAATAACACCGAATCCCGACCGGTTGTTCGGTTTGACCGCATTCGATGCGGTCGCCCGAATCGCGGCAGCCACCTCGGCGGGCGTCGCCAGCGGGAACGCTTGCAGGAGCAGCGCGACGACGCCCGTGGCGAACGGCGAAGCCACCGAGGTTCCGGCTGTGCGCGCATAGGACACGGCGTCGAACGCCGACACCACCGCGACCTGCGTTCCCAGCGCCATCACGTCCGGCTTGATGCGCCCGTCGAACGTGGGGCCCTGCGCCGAGAAGCGCGACGCAGTCCCATCCGGCGCCGCGTTCCCGACAGCGAGAACGTGAGGCGAATCCGCTGGCGGACCGACTCTCCCCGCAGTCGTGTTGTCCCGGGGCGGCAGTCCATCCGTGTTCCCGGCGGCGCAGACGACGAGCGTGCCCCGCGCCGCCGCCTCGTTCGCCGCCCGTGACACGAGCGACGTCTTCCCGTCCAACTGGTTGAACGCGTAGAATAGCGGGTATCCGACCGAGGAGTTGACCACTCGACAGCCGTTCTTCACACACCACTCGAGACCGGCGACCCAGTAGTCCTCTTCGATCACTGACTCGAAGGTCCGACCGTTCCGGGTCACATCCTCCGTCTTCGCCAGGAAGTACTCGGCGTCGGGAGCCACTCCGTCGAACTCTCCACGAGCCTTCCCTGCCAAGATCGACAACACCTGCGTGCCGTGCGAATCCTCGAAGGCGTCGTCCTGTCCCGGCTCGTCGTGGACGACATCATCCGAGTGAATCGCATCATAGGTTCCGCCGATGCGCGCCGACCGCAGAGCGACGTGCGACGTGTCGAAGCCGGTGTCGAGCACGCCGATACGGACGCCCTTGCCCGTGAGCCCACGCTCGTGGAGCCGATCTGCGCCGACAAACGCGAGCTGGAACGAGGTCGCCTCCAGCGCCAACGCCGGAGCCGACGCCGGTTCCGCCCCGGGCAGCGCTCGGACGAACGACGCGACCGGCTCCGCGCGTTCTACGAACGGGAGCCGCTCGAGGGCGCGCAGAGAGGCGTCATCCGCCTCGACGCTGATCGTCCGAAACCACTCGCTGCGGGTCCGAATCGTCGCGCCGGTGCGTTCCACAGCCGCGATGGAACTCGAATCCAAGGGGGAGCGCAGGAACACCCACCAGGCGCGCGACCCTTCGCCGTGCGCCCCGTGAGCAAGCCATGCTGCCGCGACACACGCGAGCACGTGCAGCAGCCAAGGGCTCCGAGGCGCAATCATGCTTGGGATGCTTCCGGTGGCGGAAAGGGCAAACCTTGTGGGTAGGTGTCCTCGGGTTCGTACCCCAATAGCTCTCTGGCTGTCGTGATATCCCAGACGGCGGGCCCGTTCGGTCGGCTGGTGGCGTTTACCACGGCGATGCGGATGCCCGGCGTCTCCACGGCGCGGACGAAGAAGCGTCCCACATCGCCGGGGCTGAAATACTGCGCCTGCGCTTGGCGGCTTCGCGACATCGCCGCCACGTGCCACGGTTCACGAGGAAGCCACCCGGGTCGCACAACGACGACCGAAAGCCCGTGGCAGCGGGAGTACATCTCTCCCATCGCCTCGGCGAGCACTTTGGTGATGCCGTACATGTTCACCGGAGCGATGCCGTCTTCGACGGCGATCGGCTCGTATCCCTGCTCGCCGTACTTCGGACTGCCCCAAGCAACTTGTCCCGAGCTGGTCAACACGAGTCGTTGGACGCCCTCGGCGCGCACCGCCTCACAGACTCGGTAGAGCCCGACAATGTTATTCGGCAGGAGCTCGGCGATGAAGTCGGCTTCATCCGGCGTCGCTCCGAGATGGACGACCGTGTCCACTCCCTCGACGGAGCGCTCCACGGCGTCTTTGTCGGTCAGGTCGCCGACGCGGACCTCCGACGCGTGTGGAGACGCCACGCGGTCGAAGGCGCGGACCCAGTGCCCTCGCTGCAGCAGCGCCACCGACGCCGCCCTCCCCAGAGCGCCAGCCGAACCAGTCACCAGAATGCGCCGATGCTCCGCCAAGCCGCGCCCCCATCCGTGTCATTTCAGTGGTATCGGCGCATGCTAACAGACCGCCCGTACTCCGGCAAACGGTCGAGTCGCGCGGGTTCTCTGCGCCTTCTGACGAGCGGGTTCGT
>VGLH01000017.1 GCA_016866785.1 Candidatus Poribacteria bacterium | reverse complement strand
TCGCTGACGAGGCCCTGGACCTGCTCGAACGTCGGAGCCAGCGCGGCGATCTCCGGGACGGCGCGTTCGCCGTCGAACCAACTCGCGGCGTTCAGTTCGGGCCACGCGATGACGCCTCGGTTCCCGCGCACCAGCGCGTTCCACAGGAACCACCGGTCGACATGAAGCTTGCCGGTGGCGAAGAAGGTCTGGACGCGCGGCTTCTCAGAGCCCCAGAAGGATCGGAGGATACTGTCGGTCGCGCCGATGTCGTAAGCCTCGACGAACTGGACGGCGCGCGCCAGCTTCGAGTAGTCGTACCCGCCGTAGGTGGATGGCGCTTGGCCTCCGACGAATCCAGCAGGACGGTCGGGGTCGAGCCGGTTCGCCTCGTCGCGGAGGAGCGCGAGCGTCTCGGCGAACACGTCGTCCATGAACTCGCGATGATCAGCCCACTGCGAGAGGTTCCACCGCGAGAACGGTTCGCTGTGGAACCGGCGCACGTCGTCGACTGTCGCCGGGAGCGCGTCGGAGAAGGACTTGAAGCGCGTCTCCCACTGTCGGTTCAGCGCATCGACCGTGCCGTAGCGCCGGGCGAGCCATCCGCGGAAGGCCGCCATCGCGACGGGGGCCCAGTCCACGTCCGCCGGTGCGGTGAAGGATGTCGTCGAAATCTCGTCGTCGAACGCGTAGGCGAGGCAGAGGCCGTCGAGGGCGCGCGGGATGTTCTCGCGGAGTCGGTTCAGCATGCGCTCGCGCACGGCCGGATCGTTGAGGCTGTTCGGACGCCGAGGGGCTCGCCGGTCTTTGCGGTAGGCGTCCATGAACGCGCCCCAGTCGCGGCTCCGTAGATGGAGGTCGCCTTTGCCGGCGGCATGATCGACGTAGTACTCGAAGTCGCGCGAGCGGGCGAAGAGGTAGAGGTCTCTCGGGAAGCCATCGTCCAGGTGGATGCCGGAGAGATTCAGAGAGTCGTAGGCGCGTTCGGCGGTCTGCCCCGGCGGCGGCGTCCGGTACTGCCAGACGAGAACGGCGAAGTGCCCCCACACGTCCGAGTAGTTGTCGGCGTGCGCCGGAGAGGCGGCGGCTGTCGCGGCGATCAGGATGAGCATGAGGCGGCGCACAGGTTCTCCTGGTAGGTCGGCGGCTCATTCTCGCCGAGCCCGCAGGGGATGGCAACGGGAGATCGTGCATGCGCAACACCTGCCCCTACGGTACAATAATGGTCACGAGGCAGAGGGGCGCATCTTCCCATGTGCGTTAAGCGTTCGACTCCATCGCGGGCGGAAACATACCGTTCCAAGCGGGTCTGCGCGTCGCGGCGGATGCGCGCGGCTCGGTGTGCGGCTTGGGCGGTCGCCGTGGGCATCGCCGTCGTCGCGGGTGCGAACCCGTATGCGCATCTCCGCGGGATACTGCCGCCCGTCGAGCGGCTGGCTCGCCGGTACGCCATGCCGGACGTCTCCGCGGTGACGGACACGGACCTCGCGGGAGCCTTCTCCATGCCAGTGAGGGTTCCTGTTGCCGTCGCGGACGTGCGCCGCCCTGGGGTTCCGCGCGACTACCGCCATGGGATCCACCAGGGAGCCGACTTCTACGGCATACCCGCCGGCAAGCCGGTCTATCCTGTCGCGGCGGGGATCATCATCCGAGTCGATCGGGTGTACATGCCGATGTCCGGCGCCTACAGGAACCAACTGCTCGCACGGTGCCAGGAGCTCGGCGCGACGCCGGGGTCGTTCGGCGTGCCGCCGGACTTCGTCTACGGCGACATTCTCGACAAGCTGCGAGGCCGCCAGGTATGGGTGTACCACGGCAGGAACGCCCAGCGGGAGCCGATCCTGTCCATCTACGGGCATCTACGGAGCGTCGAGAACCTACCGGTGGGAACCTACGTCACGCCGGAGCAGGAGATCGGAACCGTCGGAAAGAGCGGCACGAGCATGGAGGGAACACGCGACGACACCGAGGTGCATCTGCATCTGGAGGTGATCGTGGGGCTATCCTACTGGCGTCTGTCGCCGGCGGACGGGGCGAGCGCCGCCCAAGCGCCCGATCCAGAGCTGGAGCTGCGTGCTGCCACGCTTCGGGCGCTGGGAGGGATTCCCGAGCTCGCCGCCGTTGCCGAGACGATCTCACAACGAACCCAGTGAGGTAGACCGATATGGCACAGAGCGATACGGACGTTCGTGAGGTGATCGACGCGCGCGGGCTTCAGTGCCCGATGCCGCTCGTGCGGGCGAGCCAGGCGATCCGTCAGGTGGCTCCCGGCGAGTCGATCCGCGTCCTGGCGACAGATCGCGGATCAGTTCCCGATTTCCAGGCGTGGATCAAGAACCGGCCCGAGTACGAGCTGGTGAGCCAGGAGAACACGGTCGGCGCAGACGGCAAGACAGTCTACGTCCACGTCGTCCGACGCCGCTCGTAGGCTCGAGGACGAAGGAGGTCACATGGCGACGACGGTGGAGAACGCAGCGATCTCGACGGAGTTGGCTGCGCTGGTCGCAGAACAGGTCGAGGCTCGCGTCCAGCTTTTGGAAGAGAAGTACGAAGCCCGTATCAAGGCGCTGGAGGCGCAGCTTCCGGAAGACCGCGTCACGATCGTCTGCTTCAGCGGCGACTACGACCGCGCGATGGCGGCGTTCATTATCGCGACGGGCGCGTTGGCGATGGGCTACCAGGTGTCGATGTACTTCACGTTCTGGGGCTTGAGCATCATCAAGAAACAGGTGGAGATGTCCGGGAAGTCGTTCCCGGAGAAGATGTTCAGCGCGATGCTCCCCGAGAACATGAGCAAGCTGGGGTTGTCGAAGATGAACTTCGCCGGAGCCGGCGCCAAGATGATGCGCTCCATCATGTCGAGCAAGAACGTCGCCTCGCTTGACGAACTGATGGACGTAGCGCAGGAGATGGGCGTGCGGATCATCTCCTGCACGATGGCGATGGACATCCTCGGCATCACCGACGCCGAGATGGAGGACGGGCTCGACTACGGCGGCGTCGGAACCTTCCTAGGAGACGCGGTCAAATCGCGTGTGACGCTGTTCATCTAGCGTAGGAGGTATCGTGGTCGGCGTACTGACCATCGCTGGGTCGGACTCCGGCGGAGGAGCCGGCATCCAGGCGGACATCAAGGCGATCAGCGCCAACGGCGGCTACGCCATGTCCGTCATCACGTCCGTGACGGCGCAGAACACGTGCGAAGTGCGTCTCGCCTACGACCTACCGACTGAGGTAATCCGCGCCCAGCTCGACGCCGTATTCGACGATCTGCCCGTCGATGCGGTCAAGACCGGCATGCTCTCGTCGTCGGAGATCGTCGAGACGGTCGCGGAATGCCTGGCGGTGCGTTCCGTCGAGCGCCTGGTCGTAGACCCGGTGATGGTCTCCAAGAGCGGCTTCAAACTGCTCCATGACGACGCGGTCGAAGCCGTGAAGGAACGATTGCTGCCCCTGGCGCTCGTGGTTACGCCGAACATCCCTGAGGCGGAACTCCTCGCAGAGCTCCCCATCCGAAGCGCGGACGACGCCGGTAAAGCCGCTCGCGCCATCACGCGGTACGGATGCCGCGCCGTCATCGTCAAGGGGGGCCACGCCGAGGACGACGAATCCGCGCGCGACGTTCTGTTCGATGGTCACGAGACGCACGTCATCGTCGGGCCCCGATACGCGACGAAGAGCACCCACGGGACGGGCTGCACCTTCTCCGCCGCGCTGGCGACGCGGCTTGCCTCGGGGACCCCATTGTTCGATGCGGCGCGCGCCGCCAAGCAGTACGT
The DNA here is from genome assembly GCA_016866785.1 of Candidatus Poribacteria bacterium. Lineage (NCBI taxonomy): Bacteria > Candidatus Poribacteria > Candidatus Poribacteria bacterium. The sequence continues at coordinate 36,828 of VGLH01000017.1, read as the reverse complement.
CGCAGGCGCGATCCGCCATGCGCCGTCCATCGGCAAGGGACACGGGCCCACGAACCACTTCTGGCGGTTTCTGCCCTAGAGCCCATGAAGCGATCCGTACCCCGCCTGCACGTGCTCACCGACACGACCATCCAGACACGCTACACCCACGCGGAGCTCGCCCGCCTCGCCGCAGACGCCGGAGCCGACGGCGTCCAGTTCCGCGAGAAGCTGCTGCCGATCCGCGACGCGCTCCGCGAGGCGGAAGCGGCGCGGCGTGTCTGCGAGGACGCCCAGGTGACGTTTGTCGTCAACGATCGGCTCGATATCGCGCTCGCCGTCGATGCGGACGGTCTCCATGTCGGCGCGGACGACCTGCCGGCGAGAGTCGCGCGACGTCTTCTCGGCTGGAAGCGCCTGTTGGGCGTGTCGGCGCACACCCAGGCGATGGCGATCCGGGCGGCGACGGACGGCGCGGACTACGTCGGGTTCGGGCCCGTCTTCGGAACGCAGACGAAGGACACGGGGCGAGAACCGTTCGGCGTCGAGGGCGTGGCGGCGTTCGCGGTGGTGAGTCCAGTTCCCGTCATCGCCATCGGCGGCGTGCGAGCGTCGGACGCCGAGGCGATCATCCGGGCGGGCGCCTGGGGCGTCGCCGTCATCTCGGCGGTGTGCGCCGACCCCGACCCGCGCCGAGCGGCGGCGGACTTCGTCCGCGCGATCCGCGCCGCGCTTTCGTGATGGAACCGTTCTCCCGACGGATCGGCTCGCAGCTTCGCGCGCGTTCGAGCTGGGCATGGTTCGGCGGGCTCGGCGCGGTCGCGCTTGCCGTCTGTTTCGTCCCGCTGTTCGACCTGCTGGGCTACGAGTTCTCGGCGCTCTTCGGCGTGCTGGGCGGGGCGACCGGGGCGAAGTTCGGCATCTCAGCCGTCACGTCGGCTCGGAAAGACGGCGAACCGCGCGGCGTTGGAGCGCACTTCGCCGACGGGTTCGTCCTGGGCTGCCTCTCCCTCGTCGCGCCGCTCGCGCTCATCTCGCTGAACGCGCTCCGCGTGCCGAATTGCAGTTTCGCTCAGGGGTTGGCGTTCTTCGCGTCAATCTCGCTCGTGAGCGCGGTGTACGGCTCCGCGACGGGAGTGTTCGCAGCGGTTGTGACGCCGACAGCTAGCTGCGCCCGCCTGCTGTGGGCAGGATGGATCGCGTTCACCGTTGCGGCGGCAATCCATGCCGTTATTTTCGAGCCGCCCAAGTTCGTCTACCACGCGCTCATCGGGTTCTTCCCGGGCCCCATCTATGACGACGATATCCGCGTCACGGGAACGCTGGTGTTCAGCCGCGCGGTCGCGCTCCTCGGCAGCGCGGGGCTCCTGCTGGCGGCTGCTGCCGGTCACGACGCGGCGTCGCATCGATTCCGCTTCTCCCTCGTCCTGAATCGACGGGCGGTGTTGATACCGACAATCGCCTGCGGCATCGCGTTCGCGGCGGTGTGGTTCTGCCGGGGCCCGTTGGGGCTTCGTCCCGGGCGGCGCGATGTCGAGCGCGTTCTCGCCTGTCGGATCGAGACGGAGCACCTCATCGTGCGGTTCGAGCCGGGCTCCGTCGTGGACCGCGAGCGCGAGACCGTCGCTGCCGACGCTGAATTCCGCTATGGGCAGTTGAGCCGGTTCTTCGAGTTCGAGCCGCGCCGCAAGGTCGGCGTCTACGTCTACACGACTTCGGCGCAGAAGAAGCAGCTCGTCGGGGCCCATCGGACAGACATCGCCGACCCCATCAACGGCGACATTCATGTGGACTACCGTGAGTTCCCGTCACCGGTCGTCAAGCACGAACTCGCCCATGTGTTCGCGGCGGAGTTCCATCCGTGGATGGAGCTGTCGACCGCCGTCGGGCTGCTGGAAGGCGTCGCCATCGCCGCCGAGTGGGACGACAGCCACCTGACGCCGCATCAGTGGGCGAAGGCGATGGATCAGCTCGGTCGGATGCCCGATCCGGCGCGGATCATGTCGCCGCTGGGCTTCTGGTCGCAGCCGTCCGGTCGTGCCTATACGGTCGCCGGTTCCTTCGTGCGGTGGCTCATCGAGACGTACGGCATGGATTCGTTCGCGCGCGCGTATCCATTCGCGGGGTTCCAGAGAGCCTACGGGAAGTCCCTCGCCGACTTGTCGCGCGAGTGGCGGGCGTTCCTCGCTAGCGTGCCGCTGACGGACGCCGAACGGGCGATGGCAGAGTCGCGCTTCAGCCGCCCGAGCGTCGCTCAGGCGACGTGCGCTCATGAGATCGCGTCGCTCGAAGAGGAGGCGTGGAGGCGGTATCGGTCGCGCGACTACGCGGGGGCCCGGAGGGTGTTCGAGCGGATGGCGGCGCTCGATCCGTCGAACGCGACCCATCGGTTGCGCGTGCTCCAGACGGACATCGCCGCCGGCAAGTGGCAGACCGTCCGCGACGAAGCGCGCGAGCTGCTCGGCGACCCGTCCATCGACGACCCGACGCGCCGGACGATCCGAGAAGGCATGGGAGACGCGGCGTGGCGGCTCGACTCGCTGGAGGAAGCCCGTGAGGCGTTCGAGCAGGTCGCGCGGGAGGATCGGTCGCCGGAAGCCATTCGGCGGTTGGGCGTCAAGGTCGCTGCGATGGAGCTCGCCGCGGAATCTCAGGCGCTCGTCCAGAGCTACTTCGACGACGACCGGGCAGCCGTGCGGCTCTACCGGCTGCGGGAGATCGTCGTCCGCGAGCCGGCTTGGGCGCTGGGACCCTATCTGCTGGGCAGATCGTTGTTCATCGAGGATCAGTGGGAAGAGGCTGAACGATGGCTGTCAGAGGCGTGGGGAATCAGCCTGCCAGAGCGGGAGTTCGAGCGGGAGACGGCGCGTTTGATCGGGATCGCCCGATTTCGCCAAGGGCGGTTCGTCGACGCGCGTCAGGCGTTCGAGATGAGCCGCAGCCTGTCCGATCTGGAGGGCGACCGCCTGGCGATGGACGATTGGATCGAGCGGTGCGAGTGGTCCCAGTCCCGCCGAGCCGCTCAGCCGTTGCCGTAGACCTCGTACCGGATATTCGGGAAGAGCCGATCCCGCCGCTCGACATCGGTCAGCCAGGGTACGTCGAGCGTTCCCGCCTTGATGTCCTCGTAGAGCTTGGTGAACCGGGCGATGTGGTCGCGGAACCGCCGGACGGCGTACTGCACGGTCGTGCCAGTCGTCATGATGAATGCCCAGTCGCTGCTTTGGGCGAGAAGCAACTCGCGGGCGGCTTGGTTGAGCGCGCGGCGCATCAGTCCGTCGGTCTGGGGGTGAGTGTCGGCAAGTTCGCGCATGCGCTCGCCTGCCTTGTGGAGATGGGGGTACATCCAGTCGTTCGCGCCGTTGAGCCAAACCTCGAACGTGCCGTTGGCTCCCCAGCTCGACGTCGCGGGCACGGCGACCTGGTTCACCGGATATCGGTTCAAGTAGTCGCCGGGCGTTGTCAGGGCGATGAGCGATTGGTCGAAGTGCGTCTTGCGGGCGACGAAGTCGAGGAACTGGGGGCCCTCGTACCACCAGTGTCCGAAGAGCTCCGCGTCGTACGGGGCGACGACGATCGGCTGCCGATCCATGTGCGTCCGGAGATGCTGCGTCTGCAGCCCTCGGTTGAACACGAAGTTGCCGGCGTGCTCCGCCGCCCGGTCGGTCGCCCATCCGGGGTGATAGGTCGCCTTGTGAACCGTCTTGCCGGTGATGCGGTGGTACTTGATGCCGGTGAAGTGGCGGATGTCCGGGCTGTGCAGGTAGGGCACGACATAGGACAGCGGCAGGTCGAACCCGATGTCGCGGTAGAACTCGCGATAGGCGTAGTCGCCCGGATAACCGATCTCCTTGCTCCAGACTTGCTGCGACGATTCCACATCGCGCCCGAAGGCGGCGACTCCCGACGGCGTCAGGACGGGTGCGTAGACGCCGTAGTGCGGCGAGGGGTCGGCTCCCAGGATGCCCTTCGTCTCGACAAGGAAGTAGCGGATGCCCAACGGAGCCAGAAGGTCGTCGATCCCCGGCGTGTAGGCGCATTCCGGCAGCCAGATGCCGATGGGCGCTCGCCCGAAGTGTTCCCAGTAGTGCTCGACGGCGATCTGCACCTGCGCGCGCTGGCAGACGGGGTCCATCAGCAGCGGCAGGAACCCGTGGGTCGCGCCGCAGGTGATGATCTCCAGGATGCCGTGGTCCTGGAGCCGCCGGAACGCCTGCACCAGGTTCCGCCCGTATTCCTCGACGAATGCCCGCCTCTGGCGCGAGAAGATACCGTAGTACATCTCCGCCAGAGGGTAGTACTCGGCGGAGCCGCGCAGCCGCCGGAGCTCCTTTTGGGCGAGCTCGATCCGCTCGTCGAGGTACCCGACGAAGCGCTGTTGGAGCAGCTCGTCGGCGAGCATGGCGACCAGCGGCGGCGTCAGTGTCATCGTGAATCTGGCAGGAACGCCGTCCCGGAGCAAGCCCTCGAAGACCGATATCAGGGGCAGGTAGGTCTCCGAGATCGCCTCGAAGAGCCAGTCCTCCTCCATGAACTTGGGCAGCTCGGGATGGCGGACGTACGGCAGGTGGGCGTGCAAGACAAACGCGACGAGGCCTGTGGGCTCATGCGTGCCGTGCATGCGACCCCTCGATGACTGGCTAACCGAGAGACGCGTAGTACGCCTCGACCGCATCGTGATCGACGGTCGCGTCGTGTTCCATCCCGAGGCGGTCGTAGAGGCGGCGTCGGGCGCGCATGTCGGCGATGAGGACCGCCCTCGCGTGGCAGCTCACCTCCTCGGCGACCTCGATGGGGACGACGACAACGCCGTCGTCATCGCATCCGACGATATCGCCGGGGCGCACCTGGACGCCGCCGCATCCGATCTTCGTCTGCACCTCGACGGCGTCGATCCTGCCGGGGATGATCGTCCGTCCTCGCGCCCGCGAGCAGATGGGCGTCTTCTGGAGCGTGAGCTCCGCCGTGTCGCGGCAGTAACCGTCCGTCACGATGCCGACGGCACCGTCGGCGACGGTTCCCAGTGCGTTGGCGGAACCCCAGAAGCCGACCTCGCGCGAGCCGCCCGTGTCCGTGACGATCACGTGTCCGGGCCGCACCAAGCCGCCCACCCCGACATGCCCTACTTCGCGGAACCAGATGCCGTGGGCGTTGACGATGTCTTCGGTCGTGTCCAGCTTCCACATGGGGCGGTTCGCCGGAACGCACCGGAGCGTCAGCGCGACACCCCAGAACTTCATCCCCTGCCATAGGGGACGCACTTCCGGCGACATGAGCCCGATGTCGAAGTAGCCGATCCCGTCGAGGGCGTCGCAGACGTCGACGACGCGGAGCGGCTGGAACAGCTTCGCCACTCGGAAAGCGTCGTTGTCGGATTCGGGCATGGTGGGAGCTTTCTAGCTGGCGCCTTGCCAGCGGAGTCCGTGCGGCGACGACGGCACGCTCAGCAGCGCGGATGACCCCGGCTCCGACTGGACGGGCGACGCGGCGACGAGCACTTCGGTGTCCGCCCGCATCGCGTCCTGGGCGTCGGCAGCCTGGAGCTGGACTCCGTTGGGCGTCACGACGCCGCGCGCCCATTCGGGGGCTTCGTCCGGAGCAGCGCCGTTGTCGTACGGGTTCCTTCGGGCTTCGGCGCGGGTCAGGGGCTTCCACGTCCCGTGCGCGAGGGCAATCACGTTGCCGTGCTCATCCAGGGGTCCGAACGCGACGCGATGCCGCAGAGCGATGCCCGGCTTGCGAATGTACCAGTTCCGAGCTCCGTGCCCAACTTCGATCACCTCGACGCCCGCATCGGACTCGACGCGGATGCCCCATCGCGCCGTGAGATGCCGGTTGGCGACCTCCGGATGGACATCCCAGTAGACGACGATCGTGTCCTCGTCGCGCGGCATGACGGTGACGCGCGTCTCCATGTAGGAGAGCGGGAGCTCGACGAGCTCCTGCGTGCCATGGGTCACGACGGGTTCCAGCGCTTCGAGGCGCGTCGCCGTGTCTGCCTGTGCCGAGGGAGCCAGAGGGCTGGCGTCGCCCTCGCCGGATGTCGCAGACACGACCTCAGGCGCAGGAACCGACGGCGCTGGGCGCGTGGGCATCGAGGGGGGTTTCCTTCGTTTTCGGGGAGATGCTTCATACCACTTGAGAAGTTCCGAACGCTTCGCGACGAGGGCGCGTGACCCGGTCCGGCTCGGGGCGAAGGGAACCGGTTCCCCCTTGGCACGAGCGCGCCGGATCCTAACGTAGAGGGCGCTGGCGCTGATGCCGAGTTCCTCGGCGGCTTCAGCGACGGTCAGTGTCGTTTCCACACGCGTCTTCTTCGATGCCATGCCGTTCCTCCCGTGTCGTCGAGCCGGACGCGCGACAGAGTGGCAAGACCCGTGCCACGTCTGCGACTCCCATCGTCCGTCCCGCGCGGCCGCTCTGGCGGTCGCCACGCCAATAGTAGCACGCGGCGACCATCGCCCCAACGCGAGCGCCCGGTGTCGATTGACACGCGGGGAGCGGCGGCGTATGTTCACATGGACGTTCCGCACGGAGCGTCACCTGGTGAGTCGAGTACGCCGCACCTGGCGGACGGCAATCGCATCAAGCGGGCCCCTCAGCCTGGAGGAGCCTTAGGGAGGTCGGCGATGTATCGGTTCTATCGGCGCCTATTAGTGGCAGGGGCGCTGGTCGTGGTGGCGCTCACTCCAGTTCTCTCCATGGCGGAGGAAGCCAAGAAGCCCGAAGCCAAGTCGGAGAAACCGGCTTGCTGCGTCAAGGGCGAAGCCTGCTGTCCGAACGGCGCCTGCTGTAAGGCGCACGACGCCAAATCCGACAAGCCGGCGAAAGCCGACAAGGAAGACAAAGCCAAGAAGTCCGACAAGCCGGAAAAGGGCGAGAAAGCCATGAAGGCTGACAAGCCCAGAGACAATCGCGCTGTCGTCAAGGAGATGATCTCGGCGGTCATCAACGGAGGAGACCTCGGTCGTCTCGAGGAGTTCGTCTCGCCCCACTTCGTGGAGCACTAGGTGGTGCCTGGGATGCCCGAGGGCATCGAGGGCTTGCGCGCGTTCGTCACGGGGCTGAGGCAAGGGATGCCGGACGCGAAGTTCGTCATCGATCGTCTCCTGTCGAGCGGCGACTACATTGGTATGGCGTACCGCCTTGTCGGGACGCATACGGGCGAGTTCATGGGCATTCCGGCGACCGGTCGGAAGCTCAGCGTCACCGGAATCGACCTCATCCGCTTCAAAGACGGGAAAGCCGTCGAGCACTGGGGCAACTCCGACGACCTCGGAATGATGCGCCAACTGGGGGTCATGCCGGCGATGGGCGAGCAGGACGGATCCGACGCGATGGTGGACGTCCAGTCACCCAAGGACATCGGCGAGAAGATGAAGCCCGAAGCCGCCGAAGCCCTCGTCCGCAGCCTCTTCGACAAGGTGATGAACGGGCGCAACGTCGACGCCATGGACGCCATCATCGCTCCGGGCTGGGTGACTCACGTACCCGGACCCAACCGGACCAAGGAAGGCGTTAAAGCGCGGCTGGCAGGCATCCTCGAGGCGTTCCCCGACCTTAAGATGAACGTCGAGTTCGCGATGGTGGACGGCGACAGCGTCCTCGTCCGATGGTCCGCGAAGGGGACGAACACGGGCCCGCTGATGGGCATGGAGCCGACCGGCAAGGCGGCGGAGGTCACGGGCATCACCATCGCGCGAATCGGCGGCGGCATGATCCATGAAAACTGGGAGAACTGGGACGAGATGGGCATGATGATGCAGCTCGGACTGATTCCGCCCATGGATGGAGCCATGTCGGGTGGCGGGTCCGACAAGGGCGAGATGATGGCTTGCTGCACGGACGGCGACAAGTGCTGTCCCGAAGGCGACTGCTGCAAGTCGCATGACGACGACAAGCACAAGGAGCACGTCCACTAGGCAGACGAACAGATCGCACGAGTCGGGCTCCCTTCCGGCACTGGATGGGAGCCCGCTCTATGTCCGCGCCTGGCGCTTCTCCGTCGCTTCCGTAGAGACTGGCGCGCAGCGCCTTCGCCTGCGGCTCAGGATGACATCGCTCCGATGGCGTTGACTTGGGAGCCGGTCGTCGGACATAGTCCCGACGGTTGTGCTACGACGGCGGAGAGGAAGGACGTGGACGACATCCGTAACGGTCTGCTCGCGGACTCGCGGCGCATCGCCCCGCCGGCCATCCAGCCCGGCATATCGGTCGCCGACCTGGTGGACAGCGCATTCCTCGCCTACAACGGCGCCCGGCTCCGCGAAGCGTGCGCCCTGTTCTCCGAACGCGTTCTCGCCGACGATGTCACCGTGGGCCTGAGCCTGACCGGAGCCCTCACGCCCGCTGGGCTCGGCATGAGCGCCCTCATCCCGCTCGTCGAAGCGGGATTCGTCGATTGGGTCGTCTCGACCGGCGCGAACCTTTACCACGACCTGCACTTCGGCATCGGCAAGACGATGCACCGCGCGACGCCGTTCGTCGACGATCGCGAGCTCCGCCGCGAGGGCATCGTGCGCATCTATGATGTCGTGTTCGACTATGACGTGCTCCTCTCGACGGACGCCTTCTGCCGCCAAGTGATCGCGGGCCCCGAGTTCCAGCGGACGATGGGCACGGCGGAGTTCCACTACCAGTTCGGCAAGTATGTCGACGAACGGGAGCAGGCGCTGGGCATCTCGCGGCAAAGCTTCCTGGCGGCGGCTTACCGCGCAGGGGTTCCCGTGTACACGTCGAGTCCGGGCGACAGCAGCATCGGGATGAACGTCGCCGCGCTCGCGCTCACGGGGAACCAGCTCCGGTTCGATCCCACGCGTGATGTCAACGAAACGGCGGCGATCGTCTACGGAGCCAAGCGCTCCGGCGGCAAGAGCGCCGTCCTCATCGTCGGCGGGGGTTCCCCCAAAAACTTCGTCCTGCAGACGGAGCCACAGATTCAGGAAGTCCTCGGGCTGGAGGAGGAGGGACACGACTACTTCATCCAGCTCACCGACGCCAGACCCGACACGGGCGGACTCTCCGGCGCGACGCCGTCAGAGGCGGTCAGTTGGGGCAAGATCAACCCGGATCAGCTTCCGTCGACAGTCGTCTGCTACAGCGATGCGACCGTCGCGCTGCCCATTCTGACGGCGTATGCGCTGACACGGCGGCAGCCACGCGCGCTGAAACGGCTCTACGACGTGTTGGACGAGCGTCTGGAAGCTCTCGCGGCGGACTATCTCGCCTTGGAGCGCGACTGAGAGGCTGGGTCGACGTCCAGGTCGATGGTGACCTGGAGCTTGGGCTTGGCGGAGAGGGTGAACTCGGCGACGCGCTCATCCCGTAGGTGTCCGACGACCTCGTCGCGCAACTGAGCGACGACGTCTTCTAGGCGCGCCCCTCGCGCGTCAACGGCGATCTCGTCGCACGTGCCAACGTAGTTGCCGTCCGCGTCTCGGCGGATGGTCGCGTGGACGACCGTCTTGAGCGTGTTCATGCGGAAGCGCTCCCGCCGATGGTCTGCTCGAGCAAGCGGCGCATGACGGATATCTCGCGGTACGAGAAGTTCGGGAACGTGTCGATGTACTCGACGGCGTAGGCTCCCTGATACCCCGCCTTCTTCAGCCCGCGCATAACCCCCCGAAGATCGACATTCCCCTCTCCGACCGGCATCTGGACGTGTTCCCAAGCCATTCCGGCGTCGCGCCAGTGCGTGTGCCGCACGAGCGGGTAGAGCTCGTCGAACGAACCGCCCTGATGCGGTCCCGCCCACATGTGGCTGGGATCGAGCGTCAGGTAGAGCCCTGGGATCGCCTCGCAAAACTGGACGGCGACCTCGGGGGTCTCCAGCATCGTCCGGGCGTGCGCTTCGACGGCGAGCACAACGCCAGCTTCCGCCGCCATCGCTGCTAGACGTTCGTAGCGGCGCAACGCGCGCTCGAACCCGACCGCCTCGATGGGCGCGGCGTAGCAGATGACCGGGACCTCTAGAGCCGCTGCGAACTCGCAGATCGCGCGGAACCGAGGAGTCTCCGTGTTCGGGTCGCTAGCTCCCGCCGACGCGTTCAGGGCGATAGGCGTCAGAGAGGATGTGGCAAGCGCCGAACGTGCGACTGCCACGGCATCCTCGACGTTCGTCGCGAGCTCGGACGGATTGAAGTGCGCCCAGCTCTCCATCACGGCGATATCGATCGCCTTGAAGCCGAGTCGGGCGATTTCGGCGCAGGCGCGGCTGAAAGACTGCCGCGTGAATCCGAGCGATCCACAGGCGATCATGGTCGGTCTTCCGGTCCAGTCGTCGTGAGGCGAAGAGCCCCGTCGGCGCACCGAACGACAACGCGCCTCCGCCAGTGGGCATCATCGGCGGACGGATGGTCGAGGCGGTAGTGGGCTCCCCGGCTCTCGGTTCTCGTGAGAGCCGCTTCGGCAATGGCTTCGGCGAGCAGCCTCATGTTCGCGTATTCGACGCCTTCGCGTGTCACTGGGCCCGTCACCGGGAGCTCGCGGAGCTCTTCGAGGACGTGGCGCATCGAGGGCCCGTCGCGGTGGATTCCGACGTGCTCCCACATGAGCTGAGTGATGGTCGCGCGGTGCTTCGTCACGTCGTCGGGCGAATCGGAAGACGGGATCGACGCGGCGGCGATGCGGTTCGAGGGTACGGCGACCCCGCTCGCGTAGGATACGGCGCTCTTGCCGGCTCGCGCGCCGAAGACCATGCCTTCGAGCAGCGAGTTGCTGGCGAGGCGGTTCGCGCCGTGCACCATGGTGCAGGCGACCTCGCCGCACGCGAACAAGCCGGGGACGTTCGTCGCGCCGTCGAGGTCGGTGAAGACGCCCCCCATCATGAAGTGCGCCGCCGCCTGCACGGGGATCGCATCCGTTGAGATGTCGAGTCCGTACTGGAGGCACGTCCGGTAGATCATGGGGAAGCGTTCCATCAGGAAGCTCTGCGGCTTGTGCGTGATATCGAGATAGACGCAGGGCATTCCCGTGCGCTCCATCTCCGCCAGAATCGCTCGGCTGACCACATCGCGCGGGGCGAGCTCCTCGCGGTCGTCGTAGGCGATCATGAACCGCTCGCCGCGCGAGTTGAGGAGATGGGCTCCTTCGCCGCGCACGGCTTCGGAAATGAGGAACCGAGGCGCGCCCGCCAAGAAAAGCGTCGTTGGGTGGAACTGGACGAACTCCATATCGGCGAGTTCGGCTCCCGCGCGGAGCGCCATCGCCATGCCGTCGCCCGTCGCAACGGCGGGATTCGACGTGTAGCCGTAAAGCTGCCCCAAGCCGCCCGATGCCAGCACGGTCGCCCGGGCTCGGATGGCGACCAGCGAGCCGTCGCGGTCCATCGCCAACACGCCCTGGCAAACGCCGTCGGCGGTCAGCAGATCGACGGCGATGGTGAAGTCGCGCATCTGGACGTTCGGGTGGTTGAGTGCCTGGCGAACGAGAACGTCCTGGGTCTCCTCGCCGGTCGAATCGCCTCGGTGGACGACGCGCCGGACGCGATGAGCCCCTTCCATCCCGAACGCCAGCTTGGAGCCGTTGCGGTCGAACTGCGCGCCCCAGTCGAGAAGGTCCTGAACGCGGGCGATGCCGTCCTCGACCAGCACGCGAACCGCTGTCTCGTCGCACAGTCCGGCTCCGGCGACGAGCGTATCCGTGACGTGCAGATCGACGCCGTCCTCTTCGCTCATCGCGACGGCGATGCCGCCCTGGGCGTAGCGCGTGCTGCCCTCGCTGGGGTTCTCCTTGGTCAGGACGAGCGTCCTGCCATGCGGAGCGAGCTCGACGACGGCGCGCAGTCCGGCGTTGCCGCTGCCGACAACGGCGAAGTCCGTCTCAATCGTCGGGATGTTGTCGGTGTCGATGGGTACGAGGTAGCGCGGGAGGCGATCTGGCATCGTTTCGCTGACTCGCAGGCTGAGGGCAACGCGGATCGGCTTGCACGAAGCTCAGGCGGCGCGAGCGGCGTTCGCGTCGAAGTCATGTTAGCACCGGCGCGAACGAGCGGTCAACGAGCGGGTTCCGATGGAATGCTGTCGAATCGCGGACTGGCGGCTTCACGAGTTCCTCATCCGCGTGGTACCATGGGAACCCCCGACGGTGAACGGCGTGACGCAAGGAGTGTTCGATGAGCCTGCGCGACGACTATCAGCGCGACGGATACGTCATCCACCCGGAGCCGGTCATCCCGGCGGACGTGGTTCGCGCAGCGTCGGAGGGCATGGACGCCCTTCGACGCGGCGAGTACGACACGGGAACCCCGCCCCAGCCGTCCTACTGGAATCCCGGCGACGACCCCGACAAGCTCTGCAAGATCGAAATGCCGCAAATCGCCAACCGTGCCATCTGGGAACTGGTGAGCCATCCGGCGTTGGGTCGGCTCGCCGCCGAAGTGACCGGGGCCCAGCGCGTGCAGGTCTGGTGGGTTCAGCTTCTGGGCAAGCCCCCGTCGCCGCCCGGCGCGGACATCCAGACGAACATCGGCTGGCACCAAGACCGCTACTACTGGCGCTCGTGGGAAGAGGGTAGCGAGCTCTTCACGGCGTGGGTCGCCGTCAGCGACGCGACCGCCGATGCGGGCCCCATGCGGTTCGTCCGTGGTTCCCACAAGTGGGGATTCGTCGAGGGCAGCGACTTCTTCGGGCAGGATCACGACGCGCAACGGAAAGTCATCGCCCCGGATGGAGCCGAGTGGGAGGAGGAATCGGCGATCCTCTCACCGGGAGGCGTCAGCTTCCATGACTGTCTGACGATGCACGCCAGCGGGCAGAATCGCTCCGGCGTGATGCGTCGCAGCTTCGCGATCCACATGCGCACGGAGCGTTCCGCTCCCGTCGATGGCAAGCGCGCGGGGCTCACGTCGTTCATCGACGACGAGTCGCGCTGTCCGGTCATCCATCGCGCCGGAGCCTAGAACTGGGCCTCGGGCCAGACGCGCTGGCAGCCCTCTTTGACCTTGCGAGCGATGGTGAGGACGTCCTCGCCCCAGAGGTCTTCCGAGAAGAGCTCGACGGAGTGCCAGCCGTCGAAGCCGCACTCGCCGACCTTGTCGAGCCATTCGCGCAGCGGCAGTACCCCGTCGCCGGGGATGACGCGGTCGTTGTTGACGTTGCGCACTTCCGGCGGGCAGTCGCGCATGTCGTTCAGATGGCCCGCGACGATGCGTCCCGACAGCCGATCCAGGTCGGATAGACGCGACGGCGTGCAGGCGAAGTGCGCCGTGTCGAACAGCAGGCCGACATTCTGCCGGTTCGCCAGTTCAACAGCTTCCGCTGCCGTGCTGATGGATCGGCACATGCCGCACCAGTTGACTTCGAGCGCCATGGTGACGCCCTTCGTCTTGGCGAGGTCTGCCAGCTTGCCGACCCGGTTGGCGAACCGCGCCAACTGAGCTCGGTAAGCATGGTCGCGCTCCGAGAGGCCGGCTTCGCTCTGGTTGGGCGCGGGGGCGACGCTCTTGGGCGCGTCTCCGCCAAAGACGATGGCAGGGCAAGAGACAGCCGCCATGATGTCCAACGCCTGCGACAACTGCGCCTCGTTGGCGGCGAGCTCCTCGTCGGTTCCAAACGCGACGACGACGTGCCCGGTCGCCGCGATGGGGCTCAGCCCCGAGTCCTTGACCAACCGGACGAAGTGCTCCATTCCGTGCTTCTCGATGTGCTGGCTCGCCTTGTGGAGATGCATCTCGAAGGCGGTCCAGCCCGCTTCCGCGTAGGCGCGCATGTCCTCTTCAAAGGAGGCACGGATACTCGTGATCTGGTGCATCGCGATCTTCATGGGTCGAGTCCTTTCGATGGGCCCGCGCCATTGTGTATCGGAGACGCGATCCGCCTCAAGACGGCTTCGTGCGTGAAGTCGATCTCCGAGACATCGACGACGGCGATCCAGCCGGACGAACAGGGGAGGATAGAAGCCGTGTCTTTGGGTGTGGACTGCGTCTCACACGGTCTCGCCGTAGAGTCGTGCCAGCGGCATCGATGGGGAGCGCCAACAGGCAAGCGGCACGGTGGCTGAACGCGCGGGCTTTTGGTTGTCAACGTTCGCGCCGGTTTGATATACTGCACATGCGAGGAGTATGCCGTTGCCCGCTCGATTCCCGGGCAGGCATGGGAGCCCTCGCTACCGCACGGCACAGCGGGAGGTCGCTGTCGCCGTCGCGCCGCTGTCGTCGATGGTGCGACGATCCCACACAGGAATAGGTCGCAAGAGTCCCGTGGGCAAGAATCCCCGAAGTCTCACCGTTTGGATCATCGTTCTGCTCGTGCTGGTGTTCGCGTCGTATTGGCATTGGACCAACGGCGCAGGGAACAACTCGAGCGAGAGCTCGATCACGTACAGCCAGCTCCTGACCGAGATCGAGCGGAACCGGGGCACCATCGAGAAAGTGGTCATCGGACCCGAGGCGATCCGCGTCGAGTATGCGAACCGGCAGATCGCCCGCATCAACAAGCTCCCTAGCTCGCAGTACCCGCTCGAGGAAAAGCTCCAGTCGGTCGGCATTCCCTTCGAGTACGAAGCCGCGCCCAAGTTCCAGTGGCTGAGCATCGTCGCGACGAGCGTCCTGCCTCTGCTCTTCTTCATCGGTCTCATCGTCTTCATGTCTCGGCAGATGCAGGGAACCGGAAACCGCGCTCTCTCGTTCGGCAAGAGCCGCGCGCGTATCTACTCCGAGGGGCAGCCGAAACGCACCTTCGCCGATGTCGCCGGCTGCGAGGAAGCGAAGGAATCCCTCGAGGAGATCATCGAGTTCCTTCGGGAACCCAAGAAGTTCCAGCGCCTGGGCGGACGTATCCCGAAAGGCGTGCTGCTCGTCGGACCCCCCGGAACCGGCAAGACGCTTCTGGCGCGTGCCGTCGCGGGCGAAGCCGGTGTGCCGTTCTTCAGCATCAGCGGGTCCGACTTCGTCGAGATGTTCGTCGGCGTCGGGGCGGCGCGAGTGCGCGACCTGTTCGAGCAGGGCAAGAAGAACGCGCCGTGCATCATCTTCATCGACGAGCTCGACGCCGTCGGACGGCATCGCGGCGCGGGCATCGGCGGCGGACACGATGAGCGCGAGCAGACGCTCAATCAGCTCCTCGTCGAGATGGACGGGTTCGACTCGTCCGGCGGCGTTATCCTCATCGCCGCGACGAATCGTCCCGACGTCCTCGACCCCGCGTTGCTGCGCGCCGGACGGTTCGACCGACAGGTGATCGTCGATCTGCCGGACATCGCGGGACGCGAGGCGATCCTGCGCGTTCACGCCAAGAACAAGCCCCTCGCCGATGACGTCGATCTGGCGCGCCTGTCGAAGGGGACGCCATTCTTCTCCGGCGCGGACTTGGAGAACGTCGTCAACGAGGCGGCTCTGCTCGCCGCGAAGCAGAACCTCGACAAGATCACGATGGCGACGCTCGAAGAGGCGAAGGACCGCGTCATGATGGGGCCCGAACGCCGGAGCCTCGTCATCAGCGAGGAGGAGCGGCGCGTCACCGCCTATCACGAGGCGGGACATGCCGTCGTCGCCCACTACCTGCCCGAAGGCGATCCCAACTACAAGGTGAGCATCATCCCGCGCGGGCGCGCGCTGGGAATCACCGTCAAGCTCCCCATCGCCGAGCGGCACAACTACACGAAGAGCTACCTGCTGGCGGACATCGCAACCCGCCTCGCCGGACGCGTCGCCGAGGAGCTCGTGTTCAACGAAGCGACCACCGGCGCCAAGAACGACTTCGAGACGGCGACGAACACGGCTCGCCGCATGGTCTGCGAGTGGGGCATGAGCGAGAAGCTGGGGCCCCTCACCTTCGGCAAACGCGAAGAGCAGATCTTCCTCGGTAGGGAGCTCGCGACACACCGCGACTACTCGGAGCAGACCGCCATCGTCATCGACGACGAGGTGCGCGAGATCATCGACAAGTGCTGGGCGACGGCGACCGACATCCTGCGCCACCACTCCGACAAGCTGCACGAGCTCGCCGAGATGCTCCTCGCCCGCGAGTCGCTGGACGGACCCGAGCTGGAAGCGCTCCTGGGTCCGCGCCAAGCCTCTCTGCAGCCGGCGTCCTAACCGGCTTCACCCACTGCATGCAGAACCTGACACTCCCGACAGCGGCGCGGCGAACGGTGCTGAGATGCCGCGACCGCGAGCTCGACTACGCCCGCCGCACGCTCGTCATGGGCATCCTCAATGTGACTCCCGACTCGTTCTCCGACGGCGGCGATGCCTTCGCGCTCGACGCGGCGCTGGAACGCGCCGAAGGGCTCATCCGCGACGGGGCGGACATCCTCGACGTGGGGGGCGAGTCGAGCCGACCCGGAGCGGAACCGGTTCCAGCCGATGAGGAGCTCCGCCGCGTCCTGCCGGTCATCGAAGCGTTCGCGAACGACCCGCGCGTGGTGCTGTCGGTGGATACCGCCAAGATGGAAGTCGCGCGGGAATGCCTGCGACGTGGAGCGCATCTCGTCAACGACATCACTGGCTTGCGCGATCCGGGCATGGCGGCTGTCATCGCGGATTTCGACGCCGCCGTTTGCGTCATGCACATGCAGGGAACGCCCAAGACGATGCAGGCAGAGCCCGTCTACGGCGACGTCGTCGCGGAGGTCGGGGCGTTCCTGACAGGGCGAGCCGCTTCCGCCGTCGATGCGGGGATCGCCCGCGAGTCGATCCTGGTCGATCCGGGCATCGGCTTTGGCAAAACGGTCGAGCACAATCTGGTTCTGCTGCGGCGATTGAGCGAGTTCGGCGCCATCGGCTATCCTGTGCTGATGGGAACCTCGCGCAAGCGGTTCATCGGGACGATTCTCGACGCGCCGGTTCACGACCGCCTCATGGGAACTGCCGCTAGCGTCGCGGTCGCCATCGCTCACGGAGCCAATGCCGTGCGCGTCCATGATGTCCGCGAGATCGCGCGCGTCGTGCGCGTTTCGGACGCCATCTGCCACGGGTTGAGGTGACCGAGTGACCATCGGCGACATCGAAGTCGGCGTCGACATCGTCGAAGTCCATCGCATCCGCGAGGCGGTCGAACGCTGGGGCGGTCGGTTCGAGCGGCGCGTCTACACCCCCGACGAGCAGGCTTACTGCCGCTCTCGGAGCCGACCCTATCAGAGCTTCGCCGCCCGGTTCGCCGCCAAGGAAGCCGCGATGAAGGCGTTGGGAACCGGCTGGCGCGGCGTCGACTGGAAAGAGATCGAGGTCGTTCGAGGAAAAAGCGGCAAGCCGACCATCCGGTTCTGGGGCAGAGCGTTGGCGCGTTTCCAGGAAATGGGCGGCGTCGATGTCCGCGTCAGCCTTTCGCACACGGAGCACCACGCCATTGCCGAAGTACTCCTCCTCCTTGCGTAACCATCGTTCGGTTGCCTTTGCTTTGGTTTGGACCCTTGCCGGCGTTCTGGCGGCGCATGGCGCGCCCGCGCTGCCGTACTTGTCCGACAGCCCAAAGGCGGACGCGCGGGCTTCAGGGAACACGATCGCCCTTGCGCTGAATCCGGCGTTTCCTATGACGGTGCATGGAACCCAGATCAACGCGCTCCGAGTACCGGACACTCGCGTGTTGCTCCTCGCGGGAACACCCGAAGGCGGGCAAACGACGAGCGGCGAGCTCTACCAGCCCGGCTACACCTATCAGCAGATCGATCACATCGGGAGCCTGGGCGACCAGACTCCCTTCGCGTTGAGCGTCGGCATGCGGCAAGAAGGCGATTTCACGCGCGTCGATCACGACGGAACGTCGATCCATGCCTTCCCACGGGCGGACTGGCTGGTCGCCGGCAGCCTGGGACGCCGTCTGAGCGACTCGGTGTCGGTTGGCGGCACGGCGAAATGGCTCCGCTCGAAGCAGACGGGCGCAGGCGGCGATCCCGCCTATGTCCATGGTTGGGCATTCGACGCGGGCGGCGCATGGTCTATCGCTACAGGCTGGCGCGTTGGGCTGCTTGCGCGCAATCTGAGCAATGGCGTGGGCGCTCTGGAGGCCGCATCACCGACGCGGCTCTGGCGGCAGGTAGCCGTTGGGCTCGGTCACACGCGGCAGTTGACGGATCGAGTCTCCGTCGATCTGGTCGGAGACGCGCGCTTTCCATCGAAGGACGGGGCGCAGGTGAGCGGCGGTGGGTCGGTCGGCATCGGCGATCGAGTTCGGCTCAACGCCGGATACGAACGCCGCGTCGAGCCCCGGATCACGACCCGGACGGACCTGACGACTGGAACGACGACGCCGCATGAACACCTGTGGGTCGCGCAGGGCCCGACGTTCGGAGGCTCGATTCTACTCGGTGAATGGTCGCTGTCGCTCGGAGCTTCGCCGGGATTCCTGCCAATCGCCTCGGACGGCTACCTGGTCGAGCGCGAGTCGTCGCGATGGACCTGGTCGTTCGGGATACGCCGCGCCCAGTGAGGCGGGTACCAGAGAAATCCCGCAAATCGCATAGAAAAGCGTCTGACCCTGTGCTATTAGAACTAGCGGGCTTCGCCGGAACAGCCCATGCCGCCGGCATCCATCGTTGCTGGCGCCATACGGAAACGTGACCGTCAGGAGACTCAGTTTGGAAACTCGGTACACGAAGACTCACGAGTGGATCCTGGTCGAGACGGACGACGAGGAGTTGGCGACCGTCGGTGTCTCGGAGCGCCTGGTACTGGAGAATGGGCGCGTAGTCTTTGTGGAGCTTCCCGAAGTCGGAGCCGAGTACGAGCAGGACGAGCCGATTGGCGTGATCGAAACGCGCGAGGGCGTGACCGTCACCTACCACGCGCCGGTGACCGGTGAGGTCGTCGAGATCAATGAGGACCTGGACGGCGACGTCAGCCTGCTCAACAACTCGCCGGAGGGCGACGGTTGGCTGATCCGCATCCGCATGGAGTTCGTCGACGAGCTGGACGCCCTGATGACACCGGAAGAGTACGAGTTCTACGAGGACGAGGACGACGACGAAGGGGACGACTTCGGCGAGGACGAGTTCTAGCCGCACGCCAAACTACGCCTGGATCGCCATCGCGCTGACACTCGCTGTCTCGGCGTCAGCCCAGCACGTCGAGCTGGTCCTGTCGGACACCCGGTTCATAGGTTCCAGCGCCTTGTCACGACCCGCCCTCCAAGCCGCCCTGGGATGGGAACCGGGTACCGCGTTCGATCCTGCCTCGCTCCCAGAAGGCGCCGCCAGGCTCCTCGATGCCTACCGCCGCGCAGGACGCTTGTTCGCCGAGATCACTCCGAGCCTGCTGGTCGATCAGGACACGGTCAGCGTCACGTTCGCGATCCGCGAGGGACCGCGAGCCCGGATCGCATCGCTCCGTATCGACGGAATCGAGGGCTTTTCGGACGCAACGTTGCGCCGTACGCTGGGAGTCCGAGTCGGCGCGCCGTTCTCCAGCGACCGGTGGAACCGGGGTGTCGAGCGGTTGCTGATGCGCTTCTCCGAAGCGGGACACCCGCTCGCGGAGATCGTTCCCGAGGTCGTCTCGCTCGACAGCAATACGGGAGACGTCGGGCTCCTCGTCCATGTTCGGGCAGGACCCGTCGTCACGGTGGAGCGGATCGAGTTCGAGGGCTTGAGGAAGACCCGCCGTACGACGGTCGAGCGCATGGTCTCCATCCGCGCTGGCGACCGCTACGATCAGCGCGCGATTGACGGTTCGCGACACCTGCTGGTCAACAGCGGGTACTTCGACAGCGTCCACCCGTCGATGGTGCAGCGCGGATCGGCCCCGGATCGGGTCGTCTTCCGCGCCCGCGTCGAAGAGGCGCGCACAGGCAGAGCCGCTGGCGTTCTCGGCTACGCGCCGCCCCGAGACGACGAGGACACGCCGCAGCTCACCGGCATCATCGAGGTGGCGGAGACGAACCTGCTGGGAACCGGTCGGCAGGTCGGGTTCCGCTGGGAGTCCGGCGAAAACCGGGCGACCCATGCGTTGTATCGGGAACCGGCGTTGTTCGGCGCGCCGTTGGGGCTCTCGGTCGAATGGAACGCCGAGACGTATGAGGGTTCGAGTCGTCGGAACGGTCTTGCCCGCGCCGATTGGCGGTTGAGCCCCTACCTGCGCGTCGGCGCGGGCGTTCAGGCGACGCGTGCGGACGGTTCCTCGGCATGGGGCGTCCTCGCCGAATCGACCTACGACCGGCGCGACTACCAACCCAATCCGACGCAAGGCAGCTACGCTCGAGTGCGCGTCGACCAGATGGCGGGCGATGTCCCGCTGACGCGCATCGACGTAGCGGCGACGGCGCATCGGCGGCTGTGGTCGCGGCACGTGCTTGCTCCCAGCGTCCGCGCCGGTTACGTTCGGGGGGACGACCTGCCCGTGACGGAGTGGTACTTCATGGGCGGCGCGTCGACGCTGCGAGGCTACCGAGAACGGGAGTACCGAGGCACGCGCCGCGTTCTCGCGGGCGTGGAGTACCGCATCCTGACGGGTCCCGACTCGCACGTGTTCGCCTTCCTCGATGTCGGGAAGATCGCCGGGGCATCGCCCGCCACTTCAGTGAAGTACGGCTACGGGATCGGGGCGAACCTGGAGTCGCGCGGCGGGATCGTCCGGCTGGACTACGGGCTCGCTCCGGGGGTCTCGCCGCTCGAAGGCAAGGTTCACATCCGTCTGGGAACGTCGTTCTAGCCCAGACGCCGCACGCCTCGAGCGCGAACTCCGTCTACCAGTCCTTGAACGGGAAGATACGCACGCCCTGTGAGATGCCGTAGATGCTCCACAGGCTGCCCGTCACGAACTCGCCCAGCACCAGCCCCAGGAAGAACGGAATCAGCTTCCGATAAAGCCGGAACCCGCTGTATTTCAGGATGATCCACTTCAGAACCGTGCTGATGATGAGCGAGGGCCAGATGAAGTTCATGCACCAGTCGTCCGCGCCGGAGACGGCGTAGCCGACCGCATGGAAGGGCCACCACACCAGCGCTCGCCGAAGATACATCAGCAGGAAGGCGAACCCCATCCCTGCCAGCGTGAACGAGATCTCGGGCACGTTGGGGCCCGTCGGCGTGACAAGGCGTTCCTGCAAACGGTTGAAGGGTTCCCAACCGAACCCGCCGCCGGAGCCGTAGATGTAGACGTCGTGAAGGTACGCCCAGAAGGACGCCAGACCGCCGACGAGGATCGCGGCGACCATCGCCACGACCAACGGCGCGGATCGCATCTGCACGCGCTCGGCGAGCTTGAATCCCTCCAACTGGTGCGGCATGACGTGGCTCCGATGCGCCCTGCCCATGAAGAAGAAGAGCGAGAACGCCGTCACGTTGTCCTTCCCCAAGAACCGCGAGCCGAAGAGCGCCGTCAGCGTGTAGTCGGGTCCCATGAAGTGGAGGTCGTGCGCCGGAGCGCCGGATTCCGCACGCATCCGCGTGATACCCATCGACAGCACGTAGAACACGCCGAAGAAGAGAACCGCGACCCACAGGCTCATCCCAATCCGATGGACGAACGCCAGCAGGAAGACGCTTCCCACCGCGATGCCGACGACCGCCGCGCGGTAGCGCATCGGTTCCCTCGAATCGTCCATCCGTGACGACGAGCGGAAGACGTGGCGCAATACGGCGGCGAAGTAGCCCCGGCTCGCCCAGACCGCGAAGAGCGACAGCCCGAGATAGGCTCCCAGCGACTGCTGCCGGTCGTACGGGAACCCCGGCAGCGCGCGGATGCCTAACGCCGCGCCGACGATGTGCTGCGCCTTGCGAAACAGGAAGAAGAACCAGCTCGAAAACGAGAGGTCGAGCGGCATGACGAAGCCCAACCCGACCACGAACGGGTAGATCGAGAAGGGTGTCCAACCGACGCCATTCCAGGGCTTCGACGTGAAGAGGTAACTGATGTCGCGTAGCCGGACGCCAATGACGGGGATCGTCGGGTAGATGGCGCGCATCCCGTTGACGATGTCCAGCAGCGTCACGAGGACGAAGGCGGTCCAGAACGTGCGGTTCGAGAAGAACGACTTGCCGCTCTCCTGGATCATCGCCGTCGGAAGCTCGATGATCGGGTAGGCGAGCTTCTCGTGGTCGGTCCACTGCCGCCGCAGCAGGACGTTCAGGCAAATCATGACGAACATGAGGACGCCGATGAAGAGCGTCCACCAGAGGGCGGGCCCCAGCCACGCGAGGACGATCCGACGCTGGTAGAAGGTCGAATCCCCCTCGTAGTAGCCCTGGAGGATGGAGCGGTCCTGGACGGTAAGCCACGACGGCAGGTAGCGCGCGAAGAGCCCCGACCAGTCGTTCTCCGGCGTGGCGAACCAGAAGGCGTGTCCCAGGCTGGAGATGAGAACCTGCGCCCGGTCGTGGGACGCGACGGCGCTCGCCATGCAGAGCATCACATAGACGACGGCGAGCTCCGCCGGGGTCAGCGCCCATTTCGGACGGAAGCGCCCGACGGCGAGATTTAGGAGCGTCAGGATGAAGAGGGTGAAGACGACGTTAAAGAATAGGGACATCGTCGTAGGGAACAAGCCCCACCAAACCATCTCGGCGTAGATGATCCAGTAGACGTTGACGGGGATCAAGACGATCCCCAGGACGAACGAGCGGGCGGTGACGCCGCTCGTTCGTCGGACTGCCTGCTTCGCCATCCGAGTGTCCCTGCCAACGGGGTTACGCGAAGAAGGGGCTCAGCCACTCCTCTCGGATGTCCAAGCCGAACCCGGGTCCGTTGCCTGGGAAGATCGCGCTGTTCACCGGCACAACGCTTGCATTGACGCCGCGCGCCTCTTCCAACGGCACGCCGGGAGGACTTCCGACGAAGTACTCGCACCAAGCTGTGTTCGGCATTGCCGCGGAGAGGTGGAGTCCGTACTGGTTCATCCCGCCGCCGTGAAGGATGACGTTGATCCCCGCCGCGTTCGCCAGATGGCAGACCTCCCGCGTGGGCGTCAAGCCGCCGATCCAGAAGATGTCCGGCTGCAGGATGTCGAGCGCGCGATGTTCGATGAGCTGGCGGAACGGGTACGCCGTGAAGAGGTGTTCGCCGCCGGCGAGCGTTTGCCACGGAACTCGCTGCCGCACTTGGATATGCCCTTCGAGGTCTTCCGGCAGGAGGAACTCTTCGATCCACTTGAGCCGGTAGGGCTTCAGGCGTTCCGCGAGACGCACGGTGTACTCGACATCGAACGCCATGTAGCAGTCGAGCATGATCTCGACCTCGTCGCCGCAGAGCTCACGTGTTCGGGCGACGAGGTCTTCGTTGCGGCGGAGCCCGTCGAGCCCGTCGGCGGGCCCGTAGGGACAGGCGAGCTTCACGGCTCGGAAGCCGCATTCGAGATACCAATCGACGTCGTTGCCCGTCGCGTAGGCGAAGAGCTGGTCGCGGAAAGGTCCGCCGAGGAGCTCATAGACAGGCTTCCCGACGATCTTCCCGGCGAGGTCCCAGAGCGCGAGGTCGATCCCCGAGATGGCGCAGGAGGCGATCCCAGCGGTTCCGTAGGGCTTGGACGCCCGGAACATCATGTCCCAGCACTTCTCGATGGCGAGACATTCCTCGCCGACGAGCAGGGGCCCCAGGTGGTCGTCGATGACCGCCGCCGTCGCCCTGCCGTAGCTCGTCATGCCGAGCCCCCACGTGCCGTCCTCGGCGGTGACCTTCACCCAGACGCCGGGCCACTTGGGCAGCCAGCTCGAACGGTAGCGCTTGTAGCGCGGGAACTTCGACATGGGGTTGGCGACTTCGTCATCCGCTGCCCAGGGCGGTCGGCGCGCCTCCGTGCGAGGTCCGGGGCGCGGCGGGATGTGAGCCTGCACCGCTTGGATCGACGCGATCTTCATGGCGCTCTCCTGTTGGTTGGGGTCGGATGCGGTGACACGATATCGCAGCGGTCGTGGGGCGGCAACGGAGCCGGCGCTACGGACGCGCGTCGATCCGGTAGAGATGCACGCCGTAAGACGCGAAGTCGTCCGAGAACCCGCCTCCCTCCACCGTCAGCGACCGACCCTCGTTGAGCGCCTCGACGGTCGTGCCGTCGGCGATGCCGCGCAGCGAGAATCGCGACGTCGTCGCTCCCTGCCGCATCCCGACGGCGAAAACGTAGAGCGCGCCCTCGGAACGGAGCGCCAGCGCGTCGATCGGCACGTCAGCCGCGCTCGACGCCACGGACACGGTTCCCACGGACTCGCCTGTGTTTAGAACGCGCGCCAGGGAGCGAACTTCCGCGTTGAGAGCCGTCACGGCGGCGAGCAGGTTGGCGTCCTCCAGCAAACTCGCCTCGACGAAGTGCGGCTCGAACTGATGGACGAAGTAGACGATCCCGCGCGAGCCGTGGATCAGCGACATCCACACCTCGGCGCGGAGCTCCGCCGGCGACACCTTGCGTTCGACGTTGCCGATCCGTGACGCCTCGACGATGTTCCAGACGATCCGCTCGTCGTTCGTCCACGCCCGCAGTCGGTCGACGCCTTCGGCGACGAGCCACAGATTGTCGCCGTCGGTCAACGCCCGATCCGCGACGGGATACACGTCGTACGAGACGATGTCGCAACCCTTCACGTATTCCGGGTAGTCCTCCTTCTTGCCCCACGACCCGCGCCCGCGCCAGTTGTCGTTGGCGACGCCCTGCCCCAGGTTCAGCAGCACGGGGCGCGTCGGATCGGCGGCTCGCCACTTGGCGTAGTCCTCCCAAACCTTCGACGGCGGTACCGGCGGACCCCATCCCTTGCCCTCTCCGAGCGATTGGGCGTTGTCGGGTTCGTCCTGATGCATCCAGCCGATGATGATCGGGTTCTCGCGGTTCGCCAGCCCGACGGCGTTCTGTCCGCAGATGACAGGCATCCCGGCGCGGGTCAGTTCGTCGAGCTGCTCCTGAGTGGGACCCCGCCAGAGGGCGAGATAGAAGTTGATCCCGGCTTCACGATATCGCACGGCGTTCTTGGGAGCCTGAAGCCAGACGCCGATGGGGAAGTGATCCGGGTCGGTTGGCGGTCCGAAGCGCCATTCCGTCGTCGTCTTTCCGGCTGCCATGAGCGCCCACGCGGCAACGGCGAGCATCGACATGGTTCCTGCCTCCAACGAGTGTGCGTCAGCCGAGCCTGCGCTGCCGACGATAGACGCCCGTCGTTCTGGTGGCAACCCCGCTGGCGTGCGCGCACGCTGAAGGCTACGCTCAGAACGAGGAATCGTACACGTTTGGAGCCGCCATGACGTTCCGAATCGCGACGTTTGCGCTGTCGTGCATCGCCATCGCCCTGCTCCCTGCGCGCGCCGGGAAGTGCGCCGAACGATGGGTCTGGTGGGAGGGCGAGAACCCGATCGAGACGAACTTCCCCGACTCGTCCTGGTTCTCCTCGTCCACCTTCCCGGAGACCCGCGACCTCCTCTCCGGCGGCGAATGGCTCACCAACGCCGGCGAACGCACCGGCGACGAAGCCTACGCGATCTACGACGTCGCCGTACCCGCCGACGGGCAGTACGACCTCTGGACGCGCAAGTTCTGGAAGCACGGGCCCTTCCGATGGCGCTTCGGAACCGACGAATGGCGCATCTGCGGACGCGATGTTTCCCTCGCCGACGACACCTACCTGCGCACGCACCTGGGAGCCCACTGGGTCTACCTGGGAACCATCGATCTCCGCGAAGGGAACGCCCGCTTCGAGCTCCGGCTGCTTGCGGGTCCCGGCGAGAACCTGACGGCGGCGT
The DNA here is from genome assembly GCA_016866785.1 of Candidatus Poribacteria bacterium. Lineage (NCBI taxonomy): Bacteria > Candidatus Poribacteria > Candidatus Poribacteria bacterium. The sequence goes on along the minus strand of VGLH01000017.1, from coordinate 11,261 downwards.
TCGACGCGTTCCTGCTGACACAAGACGCCTTCCTGCCCAACGGCAAGCTGAAGCCCGGCGAGCGTTCCGCGAAAGCGGATCCGGGCTACTTCCCCTTCGAGCCCGGGCTCGATCCCTTCTCCGACTCCGCGCTGCTCGACCTGCGCTCGCTGAACGAAGCGGCAGCCGGTGAACACGGCTTCGTCCAGCGCGACGGAGCCCGGTTCGTCCTCGGCGATGGAACCCCCGTCCGCTTCTGGGGTGTCAACGTGAGCGCCAACAACGCGGGACAGGATCGGAAGTCCGTCGCCTATCTGGCGCGGAAGCTCGCCAAACTCGGTGTCAACTGCGTGCGCTACCACGGGCCCCTATTCGATGCCTCCGGCGATCCCGCCATCATCGACGCGCGGAAACTCGACGACCTGCACTACCTCATCGCCGCGATGAAGAGCGAGGGCATCTACACCTTCCTCAGCTTTTACTTCCCGCTCTGGTTCGACATCCGGCCGTCCTACGGCATCGACGGTTACGAGACCATCGAGAACAAGAAGCCCTTCGCCTTGCTCTTCTTCGACGAGCGGATGCAGGCGATCTATCGCTCGTGGCTCGACGGCATCTTCTCCACGCCCAACCCCTATACGGGCGTTCCACTGTCCCAGGAGCCTGCCGTCTCCGTCGTCGAGCTCCAGAACGAGGACAGCTTCTTCTTCTGGACGTTCACGCAAAAGAACGTCCCTGCCGTTCATTGGGAGCGGCTGGAGCGTCGGTTCGCCCATTGGCTCGAAGGGCGGTACGGTTCCCTGGCGAATGCGCTCGAATCGTGGGGCTCCGCGACCCATCCCGACGACGCCGCCGGCGGACGCGCGGGCATCTTCGAAGCGTGGCACATGACCCGCGACGGCTCCCGCGCCGGCGGACCCGACAAGACGCGCCGCATCGGCGATCAAGTTCGATTCCTGACCGAACTGCAGCGCGAGTTCTACGAGCAGACGATCCGCCATCTGCGCGACGATCTGGGCTCCCAGAGCCTCGTGTCCCCGAGCAACTGGCACGTGACCGACGGGCCCACGCTCGACGCGCTGGAACGCTACACCTACGGGGCAGGAGAGGTCATCGACCGGCACGGATACTTCGGCGGCAAGCACGACGGCGAAGGCTCCGGCTACGCCGTACGTGTCGAGCACACGTTCGAGAACACCGCCGCCGTGCAGAATCCGACGAACCTGCCCTTCAACGTGTTCCAGACGGGCGATTACCCGCACACCGTCTCGGAGATCGGCTGGCCCCAGCCGAACCGCTTTCGCGCCGACATGACGTTTCTCGCGTCCGCCTACGGCTCGCTGCAGGACATCGACGGGTTCTACTTCTTCGCCGTTGGGAGCAACTTCCTGCGCGACACGTCGATGGCGAAGTTCCAGGTCGGCTCGCCGGTGGTCGCGGGTTCGTTCCCCGCCGCCGCGCTCCAGTACCGCCGGGGCGATGTCGCGGCAGGAGTGCCGGCGATCCGCCAGGTGCTGCGGCTGGACGACCTGTTCGCGATGCAGGGCTCCGGCGCGGCGACGCCCGAAGCGCTCGACGCCCTCCGCGCCGCCGATGTCCCGGCAGATGCGCGCGTGTCGGGTCCCGTCTCGACGTTCGACCCGCTCTCGTTCGCCGTCGGACCCGTCGTCCGCGTCTTCGGCGAGAACCCCGCCGATTCGACCCAGGCGGCGATGTCCCACTACATCGACCGCTCCGCTCAGGTCGTCAGGAGCCTCACCGGCGAGCTCGAATGGCGCTACGGCGTGGGCATCGCCACGGTGGACACGCCTCGGAGCCAGGGAGCCGTCGGGTTCCTGGCGAAGGCGGGACCCATCGCGCTCGGAGACGTGACGATCGAATGTCGGAACGAGTTCGGCTCGGTGAGCGTCATTTCGTTGGACGGGCTCCCGCTCGCCGAGTCGCGCCGCATTCTCGTTCAGACGCTGACTGAGGATCGCCCTTACGGGTTCCGGCAAGAGGGCGAGCGGATCGCGTCGCTGGGCGGGAGCCCGTTCGGCGTCGCCGAGATCAGGGCGACTGTGAAGTTCCCGAGGGCGAATGGCCGGCCGATTCAGGTTGTCGCGCTGGACGAGAACGGGTACGTTCGTCCGCGCGGCAAGACGGCTCCGCCGGACGCCGCGGACGGTTCCGTGCTGACCGAGCTCAACCCGGACGCGATCTACCACGTCCTTATACGGTAGTACGCCGTGGCTCGCGTCTGCGTCGCCACGTGCGCTCAGCCCCGAAATTGGTTACACTCTGGGTGGATTGCCTCCGGTTGCCATGTCGCCACACGCACTCGATACCGCTTTGGTAGGGAGAACGCATATGGGACGGAAGGAGAATAGGGGTTGGCTCGTCGCTGCCCTGTTCGCCGTGGTTTCGGTGTCCGCCATAGCGCAGTTGCCTGAGGACGGCATTATCAGCTACTACCCGCTGGATGCCTCGACGGTCAGCGGCAAGGACGTCAAGGACGTCATCGGCAAGAACCCCGGCGTCATCAATGGAAAGATCAGCTCCACCGCCGGAAAGGTCCGTGAGGGGATGGAGTTCGATGGAGCTAGCCCCATCGAGATCGCCGGAACGGAGTCGCTGAACTTCGCGAAAATGAAGGCGTTCTCGGTTGCCGCATGGGTGAACGCCGCGAGTGACGATCCGGTCGTCGGCGTCGTCGCCGGCTGCTGTGGGAGTATCGTCGCGCAACGCAACGCCGCCGGCTGGGCGCTCCGCTATGACGGACGCAACGCCGGCATGGAGATGGAGTTCATCGTCAACTCGGCGGGCTGGGTCGGCGACGGTGGATTCGGCGTCAAGAAGCTCGCCCCGAAGACCTGGCACCACCTCGTCGGCGTCTACGGCGAGAAGGATATGATCATCTACCTCAACGGCGAGGTCGGCGTATCCCAAGCATCGCCCGGCGGATCTCCCGTGAGCACCGGCGTCAACACGGAGATCGGCAAGTCGACCGACGGCGGCTGGGTCGGCAAGATCGACGAAGTGCTCATCTACAATCGCGCCATCACTGCTGCCGACGTGAAGAAGATCTACACGGCGAGCGGCCTGGGCGTCGAGCCCAGCGGCAAGGCCGCGACGAAGTGGGGCGAGATGAAGTCGGCCCGCTAGGGGCTGCGGCTTCTTCCGTTCCGCGACGTTCACGAAGGCTACCTGGGCGGGTCGGAGGTCGGGGCTGGAACCCGCCCTCCGACTCGGCACCATTCCCGACGTTCGGGAAACCGTCACCCAATAAGGAGAAAATCAGAGTGCGAACGAAGATTCGGTCTTGGCATGTAGCGATCCTCGCCTTGGCGTTCGCGGGCTCCGCGCTCGCTCAGCTTCCCAAAGATGGTCTCGTCGGTCATTGGCCGCTGGACACATCGACGGTGAGCGGCAAGGACGTCAAGGACGTCGTCGGCGGCAACAACGGCGTCGTCGTGGGAACCGTCAAGTCCGTCGCGGGCAAGGTCCAGCAGGCGCTCGAGTTCGACGGCGATGCGGGCATTGAGATCGCCGGAACTGCCGCGCTCAACTTCTCCGCCGTGAAGGGCTTCTCGGTCGCCGCGTGGGTCAACGCCGCCAGCGCGGACCCCGTCAAGGGCGTCGTCGCCGGGTGCTGCGGAAGCATCGTCGCTCAGCGCGGCGCCGAGGGTTGGGCGCTCCGCTATGACGGGCGCAACCCGGACAAGGAGATGGAGTTCATCGTCAACTCGGCGGGTTGGGTCGGCGACGGCGGATTCGGCGTCAAGAAGCTCGCCCCGAACACCTGGCACCATCTCGCGGCAGTGTACGGCGAGAAGCTCATGACGGTGTACCTGAACGGCGCGGTCGGCATGGAGCAAGAGTCGCCGGGTGGGTCGCCCAAGAGCAAAGGACCGGCGACAGAGATCGGCAAGGCTGCCGACGGCGGGTTCATCGGCAAGATCGATGAAGTCGTCATCTACAACCGCGCCCTGAGCGCCGCCGAGGTCAAGCAGGTCTTCCAGGCGGTCGGAAGCGCCACCGCCGTGGAGCCGAGCGGCAAGGCTGCGACGGCTTGGGCTGAGATCAAGTCAACGGCGCGCTAACTGCCATCGTTCGACTGACATGACGGGGTGGGGTCCGTGGCATCGTGCCAACGTCCTCGCCCCGTTTCATTGTCGGAGGCATACGCCGTGACACGCTACGCCGCCTTTTCCCTGTTTCTTGCCCTCTCCATCGGGGGAACCGCCCGCGCAGCCGTCATGCTCACAACCGACCGCGCCACCTACGACCGCAGCCAGCCTGTCATCTTGACGCTCAAGAACGCGACCCAGGCGGAGGTCATGTGGGGTTCCATCGGGCGCTATCCGACCATCGCGCGGCTCTCTCAAGACGGGCGCGAGGAGCCCGTGCTGATGCTGCCCCAGGCGATGGACAACGCCCTCGGACTGCTCGGACCTGGCGACGAAGCCCTCTGGCGCTGGGACCAGAAGCGCTACATCCCGGGCGTCGACGACCTCCCGCCCGTCCGTCCCGGCGACGACCCGGACGAGCCTGTCGGCATCGACGTCGGCGACGTCCAAGCCAAGAAGCCGGAGCCGCGTCCGGCGGGACCCGTCAACAGCGTGGGACCCTGGGTCGGAGCGGGACGCTACATCGCGCAGTTCGACCTCATCGGGCAGACCGTCAAGTCGCGGCCGTTCGGCATCGGCGGGCTCGCCGTCGAACCGCGCGGCAAGGCGGCGGTCACCTGGGCGCAGATGAAGACCGCTCGCTAGCGCCGATCCAGCGACCTCACCGGGAACCGGATCGCCCCTACCCCGCCGCTTCGAGGATGCGCCGGAAGTTGGGCGCGACGCCCCGGAAGCATTCGAGTGGCGTGTCGCCCTCCAGCGGCGTCTCGTAGATGAACGAGCCCGCGTAGCCGACATCCGCGAGCGCCGCCGCGAACCCACCCCAATCGACAACGCCGCGCTTGAAGGTCGAGTCGTCTATCTCCGCGCCCCTGCGGGTTGGCTTACGCTGCCTGTGACCGTCCACGAGTTCGCCATCGCGCCCGTCGGGACGTTCCCTATCGGCGCGCCACCGCGAACCGCAAGCGAGTTGCAGTCTTGGCGGGACAAGGGCATTGAGGGCGGGTATATCGGCGACATGATGCTATCGCTTCCCGACGCCGCCACGGTCGCAGGCGTCTCGGTTCCCGCGATGAGGCAGAGGATTCGCCGTTCAAAGAAAGACCACCCGTTCGTATCGCTCCCGAAGGGAACCGGCAAGCGTTGCGAGCATCACGTTGCGTTGGGCGACCTTCTGCTTTGGCTCGATACGTGGACGGGTCGAAAGGCGCGGAGGGGGGTTTCCCAAGGCGGGGGGTTGCGCGTCGTGGTCGAACGCAGCGAAATCGAAAGGCGCGTCTATCTCGTTGGCGACGCGCCCGATGCGGAAACGTACGAAACGCCTATCTGCCAGGCAGATAGGTAGGGGCTCAAACGACCGTCGCCAGAGTCCCGCCCCGGGAAGGCGTCTAGACGCTCCGCAGGGCGACCGCGCCCCCGCCCGACCCCGGACTACGGAATCCTGCCCGGCACTTTCCTGTCGTTGCCGAGCACTCTCACCACGCCGCTATCGGTCTTCGCTCGCGGTTGTGACAACGGTTGACGCCCGACACCTCCACCGAGGATCGTGGAGAGCCGCATCGAGGACGCTTCCGGTACCCCGCGCTTTCTTCTCGGGGTCCTTCATCGCCGCCACGTCGCTCTCGATGTCCTGCGTGTCGTCCGCCGTCCACTCGCGTCCTCGCAAACGCTGTTGGGCGGACTTGTAACGCATCGTTCCGTCGCTCGACGGCTTCTCGTGGCGTATCTGTTGCGCCAGAAGCGCTCGCAAATCGCCGCGACCGGAGCACCGGAGCGTCCTTCCGAGTTCCCGCAGAAGCCGCAATCGCGCCGCCTCGACTTGCGCCGCGAGACCTTGTTCCTCGCGTTCGCGGGCGCGGTCGACGAGCTCCGTCGATCGTCGCGTCGCTTCTGCTCTTGCCGCATCCGATGCGTGGATGCAGGATTCTGGCGACACTGGCGCTCCGTCCCACTCATCGAGAAGCCTTCGGAGTTGTCCCGCCGACTCGACGGCTTCGATGCTCTCTCTCCCAATCCACCGCGCTTCAACGCATCGAAACGAACCAAACTCCGAACTCGCCAACACAAGAGGAACCCGCGACGGAAACGCGAACTGCTGCCGAATTTCTTCGACAACCGGAGCTCCGACCGTCAGCGGTTCGACGTTCTCTTTCCGCTCCAGCGTGTCGCGCGAAGTCGTCACCGTGACGACGCGCGGTCGTAATCCACCGATGCGCCACGATTCCGACTCCTTCGTTCGCCGTATCGTCAGCCCGCTTCCCGCCTGTGCCGTCATCTTCAAGGCTTCGTGGAAATCTTCTTTTGTCGCCGACGGAACCGCGCTGTCGCTCGTTGCATCGGCGTCTGCGTCGGAAAAGACGCTCGAAGCCAGCGGGTCGGACTCGATTCCCTGAGCCTCGTTCTCAAGCGAGGCAAGAAACGCCTCGACGTTCGCGGCGTTCAAGCTATCGCGCAACAACGTCTTTCGAGCCAACGCAAGCACCGGTTGCATCCGCCCGACGAACTGCTCGAACAACCGGCAACGCGTTCTCAACGCCTGATAGACCTTCATATCCACGCTGTTCCGCAGAAACAGATTGCGGATCGGTAACTCGGGCTCTCGTTGCCCGATGCGGTCTATCCGACCGATGCGCTGTTCGACTTTGCTGGGGTTCCATGGAAGGTCGTAGTTGATGAGCGCGTTCGCCGCCTGGAGGTTCAATCCTTCGCTCGCCGCGTCCGTGCAGAGCAACACGCGAATGTGTCCGTCCGCGAGTCGCTGCGTTATTTCCGCTTTCGATACCTTCGCCCACGTGTCGTTCTTGCGGACGCTCCCTCCTTGTCCGCTGTAGCACGCCAACGAGATGCCGTATTCGTGCCGAAGGTGCTCGCGGAGGTACTCCATCGTGTCCGTATACTCCGTGAACACGAGCGCTCGGCGTCCCGAACCCGTCAGGTCACGCACAACGCGCAGAAACTCCGCGAACTTGCTGTCCGTCGCTCCCAACCCGTCGAGGCGACCGACTACTGTGTCAATCTCCTGTATCTCCGCCGCCGCCTCGTTCGGGTCCGTCGGCAACGCCGGGTCGACCTTTTCGATGTCCGCGTCCGCGTCGCTCAGGTCGCGAGCGTCCAACTCCTCGTCGCCCTCGATGTAGAAAACGTCCACAGCGCGACGCTCCGCGACACCCTTCAGTTTCTCGTGACGACGCTCCAGACTCCGACGAATCGCCAACGGCGAACTCGACGCCCGCCGCAGGTAAACCGTCATCACGAACCCCTTGCCCTTCTTCTGTCCCTCCAATGCCTCGAAGCGCTTGTTGATGTAGCTCCGAACGGCGTCGTAGCACTTCCGTTCTTGCGCGTCCTCGTAGTCGAACACGACGTCGTCCACGCGCCGTTCCGGCGGAGCCGTGTCGAGAAGTCCCTGCCGATAGTACTTCCTCAACGTCTCTCGCGTGTTCCGGTGCATCCGACGCGACAACGGACTCCCTTGTCGGAGCCATTCCGCGAACCTCTCGCGCTGATCGGCAATGGCAAACTGTAAGTCCGACGCGAGCTCGTCCACCGACTCATGTCGTTTCCCGTCCGGTGACCCCGGAAACGACGGGTCGGACAACGCGAGACGCGACATCGCCCGCGACCGCGCCTCCGACGGCAACATGACGCGGAGCTCCTCGATGCCTTCGTAGTAGCTCCGAATATCGCGGAACTCCGCGAGCCACTGTCCCCCGACGCCCAACACGGACAGCAAATCCCACGGCTCCCACGGCTTCGTCTGCATCGGCGTCGCGCTCAGGAGCAGTATCCCGCGCGCTCGTCGCTTCAGTTGGAACTGCCGCAACAGATCGAGAAGCAGATTCCCGCTGTTGAACTCGCCCTCTATCGGTCGCGCCCGTCGCGCAGCGTGCGCCTCATCCAACAGAACCAGGTCCCACGTCGGAGCCGTCAACAATCGCTCCCGATGACCCGCCAACCGCGCCCATTCCCGACTCACCAGAAGAACATCGCGTTCCACGAAGACGACCGATTCGTCGACCGGTTCCCGACGACCGCCCGCGTGAGTCAGCCACCCGTTATCCCAGACGGGAACGAACAATCCGCCCTTCTCGCGCAACTCCTCCTGCCACTGCCGCAACAGCCCCGCCGGAACGAGAAGCAACGCGCGCCGCACCCCACGACCGCAGAGCAATCGCTTCAACGCGACGACCGCCTCAATCGTCTTGCCCATTCCGACTTCGTCGCAGAGCAGACGACCCTCCGGAAACGCCGATACGACATCCTCGACAACGCGTTTCTGATGGGGCCAAAGGTCAACGAACGCCGTCGCATCGCAGGCGGCGTCGCCGTTCGGGAGATACCCCGCTTCCGCGAGGAAATGCCACAACATCGCGACGGACGCCGCCTCTTTCGTCGCGGTCGCTTCCTCGACGGGAGGTTCCTCCGGCGCGAACTGGACAAGTCGCTCCCGCACCGCCTCCGGAAGAGGAACGGACACGACATCGGCGTCCTGGTTGTTCCATATCGCCTCGAACCGCCGCGCGTAGTTCTCGACGAACTCGGCGTCCTGCCACGACGCGCGGATTTCGAGCTCCTCGTAGTTCTCCGTCAACGCCTCGCCCGTCTCGTTGCCGCTCCCCATGAACGCGAGACGGTTCCCCCGCGCGTCCGTCACAACTCCGAACTTCGCGTGGAGTATCCCGCGCGTCCGGCGCATCAACCCGACGCGAACCGCCATGAGACCGCTCGCGACGAGCCACGCGAGCATCTTCAGACGCTCTCGCTCAAGCCCCTCTTGGGGTGACTTGAACTGCTTGAGGAGTTGTCCGCCGAGGTTTCGGTCGTCGCCCGTCGCCAGCAAGGCGTCGAGGTCGCGCGGGTTCAACTGCTCGTTGACGAGCAGCCGCGCCGACGGCTTCGGAGCCCCATCGCCGAGCGCGAGAAGGTTCTGAATGAAGCCGCCGAATCCCCGCGCCGCCGTCGAAAGAACGCTGCTCGAAAAGTAGGCGCAACACCGGTCGTAGCGCGCCGCGCGACTCAACGCCGGAACGTAGAGCGATTCCAGCAGTTCCGCGTCGGGAGCGTGAACGAACCGCTTCCAGGCGACCGAACGGAGACTTCCCGGCTTCTTTCGACGCGCCATCGCTTATTCCTCGTCGCCATCGGACTCGTCCGCGTCGGCTTCGTCGTCCATCCCATGCAACGACGGTTGCACATTCACGGGGCGCTTCCACTCCAGCGGTTCCATGCCGAACACCGGATTCAACAAGGCGTGCCACGCCCGAAACTCCGGGTACGTCTCCGCGACCTTCTCCCCCTTGCCACCGAACCGCACGGACGCCGGAGCCGCCCGGACGAGCGCCTCCATGAGCCGGGCGGGCGGGCTTTCGCGGCTCCAACCCTGTTGACGCGCCATCCCCTTCACCGCGCCGATACCCGCGTCCCCGCCGCCCGCGTCCGCGTACCGAAGCGCGACCGCGTGGCACGCATCGATCCCGCTGGCGAACACCTCGTCCAACGGATGCACCGACCGCGCGCGCCGCGCCCGACCCCGCTTCGGCAGGCCGAACAACATCAGTTGCGCCTCCGCGGTGTCCCGCCGGACGGCGCGCTCTCGACGGCGCTCCGACGCCGGAAGCAACCGCACCTGCTCGCCCTTCTTGACGAGCAACCCGGCGCCGATGAGCGCGTCCACGTCCATCCCGACGGCGCGACCCAGCATCATCGCCTCGTTGAACCGGAACTCCGGCGCCTGAAGCGTGTCCCAGCACAGAAGCGCGAACCGGCTCTCCGCGTCCAACCCCTCGATGCCCCGCGCCGCGAGCTGCTCGATACGCCACTCCGCGACGGCGTCCGCCGCCGTCTCTATCGCCTCCGCGACGCCGACACGCTGACCCGTGTCCGTCCGCACCTCCGCGTAGCCGCTGAACACCTCCATCGCCTTCCCGAACGAACCGACGAGACCGTCAATGCCCGTCAACCCCTGCGCCGCGAGCGCCGCCGCCGCCTGACGCGCCGCCCCCCGTATCTCCTCGCGCATCGCGTCATTGAAGAGCCCAAGACCCGCGTCGTCGGGACGCTTCCGCGACGCAAGGATCACCGTGCTCTGCGCCGCGTTCTTCCCCGCCTGATGCAGGCTGTGCTCGCTCTCCGTCCGGACGGGCCACGTCGCGGTGACCGTGAACCCCGCCTCGATGAGGGACTCGAAGAGCGACGCCCACGCCTCCTGCTTCTTGTGCGTGAACATCACCGTCAACACGCCGTCGTCACGGAGAACCCGGCGCGCTTCGCGGAACACCTCCGTCATCAAGGCGTCATAGCGCTGGTAGGCGCGCTCCTTCGCGTCCTTCGCCGGAACCTTCGGACTCGCGCGGAACCGCGAGACGTTGACGACCGCCTCTTCGGACGGGTCGCAGAGCGGCGTCGAGAACCACTCCGGACGGCGGTGCCCCTGCGTCCGCTTCAGCCAGACGTAGAAGAAGTCCGCGAGCTCCGCATACTGGACGTTGTCCGCGTAGGGTGGGTCGACGACGACCGCCGCGACGCTCCCGTCGTCCACCTCGACGAGGTGCGTCGCGCTCCCCTGCGTCACGACGACGGGTTGCGCGTTCTCGACGCGCGGGAGTTTCGCGAGCGCCTCGTAGGCGTCGAGGACGTTGTCTATCGCCCATTCGAGCCCGCTCCCCGCGACGCACGTCGCCATTTCCGCGAACGTCGCTCGAAAAGCGAAGTCGTGACGGTCGAACTTGCCTTTGATAACTTGCCGCGTGTTCTCCCATTTGCTCGATGCGCAGTTATGGTTCGCTACTTTGTCCATAGCGAACGCCAACAGGTGCATCACCGCCTCGCCGAGTTCCGCGCCCTCCGCCCTCACGATCTCAGGCCGCAGGCGGCGCAACTCCTCGACGAGCGTCCCCATCGCAAGCAACTGCCGCGGAGAGAAAAGATGACTCCAATGCGTTTCTCCGCGCTTGAGCGGCAAGTCTGTTCCTCGAGCGTAGGGGTCAGAGCCTGTTTTGTCACCGGTCGGTATTGCTTCCGTCGGGATGACTCCCTCGCGCTCCCACTTCGGACGGAGCCGCGCGAGCTCCCGTTCCGCCGCCTCGAGCGCGTCGACGTCCGTCTTCTCCGCCGGACGGAAGTCGATCCCCTGTGGCGTCTTGAGGACGACCGCGTAGAGGACGCTCTCCATCT
>VGLH01000016.1 GCA_016866785.1 Candidatus Poribacteria bacterium | reverse complement strand
TTTCGAGCCGGTCGAAGCCGAAGTAGGTGTTGAAGTGGTCGTCCCAGGGCATCCCCTCGCGGAGCCATCGCTGACGGGTGTCGTGGAATGTCCATTGAGGAAAGAGGAACACGCGGTCGGGTTGTCCGTAGGTGAAGGTCGCGTGGAAGCGCTCGCGGGAGTTCATGGTCGCGCTCTCCTTTTCGCTGTGCGGTCGGGCACGCCCGCGACGGCGTTCTCGCTTGGATCATACGCCGACCGGGAACGCGGCGCATCCGAGCATCTGCTTGAAGCCTGACCAGAGCCTTTGCCATGCGGCTAAGATTGGTTTATAGTAAGCGACAAGAGTCGGCTGCCCGCTTAGCGCGCTGCCGATGCTCCATACTGAGAGAGGGGGAGAACAGCCGCGCGCTGTCAATGACACCATGAAGGACAAACCCAAAGGTTCCACTCCCCACACCCGCGTGTGGACTCCCAGCGGGGGAGTGCGCCCGGTTCCCAGCGGCGGCGCGAGTCGTCCCAGACCGCCAGAGGGCGACCACGCGCCGGGCTCTCGCGATGGCGCTCATCGCGCTCCCGGGGCTCGACCTGGTGGCCCCGGTCGAGGGGACGCGCAACGCGGAGGACCCCGACGCGGACCTCGCGGAGGCGGCAGCCGCACACGGATGTCGCCGCAGGAGCGCCGCGAGAAACGCGAAGGCTTCGGTCGTCTGTACATGGAGAAGCAGCTTCGCGAGAAGACGCCGATGGTCTTCGTCACGTACGACGGGGCGGTCGAAGGAACTCTCCATAAGCGACTGGTCTACGATCTCGACGTCAACACCAACGGCGAGAAGACGCGGATCAACAAGCTCCAGATCAAGTACTGCTACAAAGCCCCTGACGTTGAGGTTGTTCAGAAGCACCTCACCTACGACGAGGGAGTCAGGAGCCAGGGGCTGACGGCGATCAAGCCGCGCAAAGAGCGGTTCCAGATCGACACGCGCCATCTCGCCGTCGCCCGACAGAAGAAGCTGCCCCTCAAGATCGTGCTGCGCGGAGGCGAGTCCTTCACGGGCAACATCGACTGGTACAGCCACTTCGAGATCAAGATGAGCCTGGGGACGGACGAGGGCTCCGTCGTCGTGTTCCGCCACGCGGCGCACAGCTACGAAGTGATCGGCGCTCCGCCCCTGAGCGAACTGACGCGGCGCGACGATCACCGACGGGGTCCGCAGGATCGCGGCCGCCGGCCGTCCGGACCCAGACCCGTCCACAGCTACAAACGACGCGAGTCCTAAGCGCTCGTGCAAGGAACTCCCACCCGGACCCTCCTCCTTGGCGACAAGGGGAGGGTCGTCGTGTCTCTACTCGGCAAGAGGCTAAGGAAACCGGCACTCCGAAATGCCAAACGCAGCCCCCATTCGACGCATCGGGTTGACGGGCGGCATGGCGTGCGGCAAGAGCACCGTCGCAGCCGTGTGGCGGGAGCTCGGAGCGCACGTGTTGTCGTCAGATGCCACCGTCCACGAGCTGCTCGCCATGGACGCCAGCGTCCAGCGCGAGGTGCGCGAAGCGTTCGGTCAGGGCGTGTTCGACGCCGCAGGAGCCATCGACCGCGCTGCCCTGGGGCGCGTCGTCTTTCACGACGAACCAGCCCGACAGCGACTGATGGCGATCCTCCATCCCCGGACGATTGCGCGGCATACCGCCTTGGCAGACGCGTACCTGTCGGAGCATCCCGACGGCGTCGTGGTTGTCGATTCGCCGTTGCTGTTCGAGTCGGGGCTCGATCGCCACATGGACGCGGCGGTCGTCGTCGCGGCTCCTCACGATGCGCAAATCGAACGGGCGATGGCGAGGGCCCGACGCGAAGGGAAACCGCTGACGCGCGACGAGGCGGAGCGCCGCATCGCGCTCCAGATGCCGCTCGACGAGAAGCGCCAACGAGCCACCTACGTCATCGAGAACGACGGCACGCTGGACGAGCTCAACGCGCGAGCCCGCGCGCTGTGGTGGGAGATGACTCGATGAGGCGCGGCGTGCTGTTCCTCTGCGTCGCGAACTCGGCCCGCAGCCAGATGGCGGAGGCGATCGCCCGCAGCCTGCTACCGCCCGGAACAACCGTCTACAGCGCTGGGAGCGATCCGTCTCGCATCAACCCGGTCGCCATCGAAGTCCTCGCTGAGATCGGGCTGGACGCCTCGTGGCAGCATGCGAAAGGGCTCGATGCGGTTCCACTGGATCGAGTTTGCCTCGTCGTGACGCTGTGCGCCGAGGAAGTGTGTCCCCCGTTGCCACCCGGTATCCGACACGTTCACATGCCGCTGTCCGATCCCGCCCGGGTGACGGAATCGCCACAGGCGTCGCGCGACGCCTTCCGCGCGGTCCGGGACGAACTCGAAAGCCGACTGCCGGAGCTCCTTGCTAGCCAGTTCCGTCCTGCCTGAAGGGAGGCGGAATGCCCATCGTGCTCGCCGGGCGGCGCGAAGGCATCCAGCGACTCGGATCGCCCGCGCGTGGGCGTGACAGTCTACCAGACTTCTCGCGTGCGTTGTCGCTGATGGGAGCGCATCGGTCGTCACGCCAGTCAGGTGGAGGTCTTGATGCGAGCCCACAACGACGTTGCCGTTTCGCGGCGAGGTACAGCAAGGCCCGGCGGGCCCCAGTCAGGCGATGAATCGTTGGCGGGGTTGTGGGTCAGACGTACCTGTCCCGCCCCGTCCGCGTCCATGACGTAGATCTCGTAGTTCCAGTTCCCGTCGCGGGCGGAGGAGAAGGCGATCTGTCGCCCATTCGGTGACCAAGACGGGGTTCTATCCCAGGCCGGATCGTTCGTCAGACGCGTCTGTCCTGCTCCGTCCGAGTCCATGACATAGATCTCGCCGTTCGTGTCGCGTTCCGAGGTAAACGCGATTTGCCGTCCATCTGGTGACCAGGATGGCGAATAGTCCCATGCGGGTTCGTCCGTCAGGCGTGTCAGACGCGCTCCCTCCGCGTTCATGGTATAGATGTCCAGATTCCCATGGCGTCGCGAAGTGAAAGCGATGTGCCGTGCATCAGGCGACCAAGCCGGACCGAAATCCGGCGCCGGGTTGTTCGTCAGATTGGTTTGGGCTGTGCCGTCCGCGTTCATGACGTAGACTTCCTCGTTCCCGTCACGGTCGGACGTGAAGGCAATCTTGCCGCCGTTCGGCGACCAGGATGGTGCATAGTCCCGGGCGGGGTCGGTCGTCAGGCGCTTCAGGTTGGTGCCGTCCGCGTCCATGAGATAGATCTCGTAGTTCCCGTCGCGCATAGAGTCGAAGGCGATCCTCCGTCCGTCCGGCGACCAAGACGGGCGCCAGTCACCCGCAACGTGGTTTGTTAGAGGCTTCTGGTCTGCTCCATCCGATGCCATGACAAAGATGTCCGCGTTGCCGCCGCGGTCGGAGGAGAACGCGATCTGCTGGCCGGCGGCAAGGCCAGCCATCGCCAGCAAACCCAAGACCACAAGGCGTTTTGCGGTATGGCCCACGTCTCGCTCTCCTTAGATACTGCGTGAGCATTGCCGTCAGTGCTGCTATTTGGGTCCGCGCCCTAGCTCCGTGCTCCCGGCCGCGGGAAGTGCCATGCCTCGTGGGGGAGTCCGGAGCACCGCTCTGACACATCGTCAACCGGGAGAACACGGTCGATGCTGGACGCTTCGGGTGCTCGCACGTCCATGGCTCGGGGGCGCCGCCGCTGTCAGCCGTAGCATTCTACGTTGCGGGTGCCGGCGCAGTTGACAGCAGGCCAATCTCGTTCTGCTCGTCTGCCCACGAGGCGGAGCCGACGGGACACGCATGCACCAACCATGGCGCATTGGAGCTTGCTGACGCGCTCGGCGCGCCTGCCGGCATCGCGGATATCTTACGACACGTGCCGATTCGCGCTACGGTACTGAGCACCTGCGTCGAAGCCCTTCGTGTCCGTTGAACGCCGTTCCGAGGGAGCCCACCATGGCACGCGAGGTTCGGTTTGTGCTCATCTGTCCAACCTCTCCCTACTGGCGCACGACCAAAGCCGGCAAGCATCGCGGGGCGCGAGCCTTCCGCTTCTCGATGCTGCCGAGCCTCTACGTCGCTGCGTCGATGCCGCCGTACGTCCAGACGCGCATCATCGACGAGGACGTCGAGCCCATCGACTACGACATCGAGGCGGACCTCGTCGGCGTATCGTTCATGACGTTCAACGCGCCGCGCGCCTACGAGATCGGGGATCGGTTCCGAGCGAAGGGCATCCCGGTCATCTTCGGCGGGTTCCATCCCTCGTTCCTGCCCGAAGAGGCGATCCAGCACGCAGACTCGGTGTGCATCGGCGAGGCTGAGAGCAACGTCCCCAAGATGATGGAGGACTTCGCGGCGGGACGGCTCCAGCCGTTCTACGACGGAGGTCCCGCCGACCTTTCCGGCTTGCCCGTTCCCGACCGGAACCTGATCCGCCGATCGAGCTACATCACTCCGGACGTGATGCAGGCGACGCGCGGCTGCCCGTACCGATGCACCTTCTGCTCCGTCGCGGCGTTCAGCCGGTACACGTTCCGCAAGCGTCCCGTCGACGAGGTGGTCGACGAACTGCGGGGGTTGGGCGGGAACGTCCTCTTCATGGACGACAACATCATCGGTGAGCCGGACTACGCGAAGGAGCTCTTCGCGGCGATGATCCCGCTGAAGAAGCGGTGGCTCAGCCAGTGCAGCATCCGACTGGCGTCCGACGCGGAACTACTGCGGCTGGCGTCCGCGAGCGGATGCTGCGGCATCTTCATCGGAATCGAGTCGCTGTCGCAGGACAACCTGACCGCCTGGAACAAGCACGTGAATCGGGCGAAGGACTACGTCCGCGCCATCGAGCAGATCCATCAGGCGGGCATCGGCGTCTACACGGGCGTCGTGTTCGGAATGGACTGGGACACGCCAGACGTGTTCCGCCAGACGCTGGAGTTCCTCGACACGGCGCGCGTCGACGCGCTTCAGGCGACCATCTTGACGCCCTTCCCTGGAACGCCGTTGTTCGACGAGATGGATCGCGCCGGTCGGATCGTTGACAAGGATTGGGGTCATTATGATTTCGGACACGTCGTGTTCGACCCGGTTCATATGAGTCCGGAGACGCTCAAGACGGGCATGGATTGGGTTTCGAGCCAGTTCTATTCCCGTCGGCGGGTGGCTCGCCGCCTGGTGCGGGCGTTCGGCTACCTGCCGCCATCGGTGGTCCTGCGGGCGATCGCGCCCCTGAACCTGGGGTATCGACTGCGCCATCGAGCGTTCGGCACGTTCGAGCGCGGCAGAACCTTCACGCCGCCCACGAGCGCCGCATAGCCGCGCGTTCGGTTGACACCTCGCGGCGCGCTCCGTATAGTGGGCGCGTTCCGACGGCGGAAGGGCAGCGAGCACCCGAAGGAGACGGCGATGAGCGTTCGAGTCGGATTCGTGGGCGTGGGCGGCATGGCGGGCGCGCATCTGGGCACGCTGCGGAAGTTCGAAGACGTCGAGCTGGTCGCCCTGTGCGACATCAACCCGGACATCCTCGCTCGGCGCGCTCAGGAGAACTCGGTATCCAAGACCTATGCTGACTACCGACGGATGCTGGACTCGGAGGACCTGGACGTCGTGTACGTCTGCGTGCCGCCGTTCGCGCACGCCGACATCGAAGAGCACGTCGCCGCGAAGGGCTGCGCGGTCTTCTCCGAGAAGCCCGTCTGCCTGCGGATGGAGGACGCGCTGCGGAAGTATGAGGCGATCAGGAAGGCGGGCGTCGTCAACGCCGTCGGGTACTGCGTCCGCTACCTGAACACGGTCGATACCATGCTCGACCGAGTGAAGGACAGGAAGCTGGAAGTCGCCAACGGTCACTATATGGGCGGGATGCCGGGCGGACCCGGGCACTGGTGGCGTCAGCGGAACAAGTCCGGCGGGCAGCTCATTGAGCAGACGACGCACATCCTCGACCTGGCGCTCTACGTCGTGGGCGACGTCGCGGCCGTCGGCGGCGGATTCGTGACCCGGACGCCCGTCGACGAGACGGCGGACGTAGACAACGCCAGCATCGTGTTCCTCTACTACGAGAATGGCTGTGTCGGGACCATCACATCGGCGTGCATGCTGTCACAGGGGTTCAAGACGCCGGGCATCGACCTGTTCGCTAAGGACTTCATCCTCGAGTTCGACTACGGGAAGCTGAAGGTGCGCACGCCCGACGCGACCGAGGAGTTCAAGACCGAGGTGAACATGGTCGAAGCCGAGGATCGCGTCTTCATCGACGCCGTGAAGTCAAAGAACACATCGAAGATCCGCGCGCCGTACGCGGCTGCAGTCAAGACGCTCGAAGCCTCGGTTCTCGCCTACGAAGCAGCGCAGAAGCGCACGATCTTGGAGACGTCCTTCAAGGGCTAGCAGGGAGCCGAAACGCATGCCGCTGCGCCCGTTCTATCTGCTGGGGATGGGACGCCGCACGAAGTTGCTCTATCGCGGCGGCGAGCTCCTGGACGCTCTCACCGGCGCGATGCTCCGCTCGTGGGAGGTCGTCGAAGAACACATCGACCCGGCGGAGTACCGCGTTTCGCTGGAGATCGCTGACGGCTTGCGCGTCGTCCTGTCCGAGGACGGCGACGGCGTGTGGCTCGATGATGGCACAGACCGCGAGTGCCTCGACACGATCCCGATGCGACTGCATCGCTTCGAGGATCGGCGGAACCCCGCGCTGATGCGGCGGCTCTACCATGAGCTCCTCATCAACATCGTGGACGGCAAGCCGGTTCCCAACCTGTTCGTCTATCCGAGGCCTTGGTATCGCGACGCCGCCATGGTTGTCCTCTGCTTGGAGCGAACGGGCGATATTGGCTTGGTCGCCGACTGGATCGCCATGCTCCGCGACCCGTTCGACCGCAACAACGCGGGCACCCCGGAGCCCGACAACCTGGGTCAGCTCCTGACGATGATCTCGTGCGTCAGCGACCAGTTCCATCCCCTCGTCGCGACGATCCTGCGAATGGTTCCCGACTTCCGGCGGGGGAACCACATCACCGGGCTGACCGACTTCGGCGAGCATCCCGTCTACCAGACGAAGTGGCTGAAGTACGGCTTGCGGCGCATGCGCCTGGACGATCCGTTCGAGATACCCGCCGTCGAGGATTCGTACTCGGCGATCTTCTGGATGGACTACCGCGACGCTCACGTCGAGTCGCCGGGGTTCGGACCGGCGACGCGGCGGAACTACCCCTACCTCGCCTGGGCGGAGGCGCATTTCCATCACATCCCGGTGGTGGTCGAGGACTCAGGCTACCCGCTGACATGGGAGGCGCATGCAAGTCAGGCGAACTACTCGAAGATGGGGATCGTGGCGCCGGAGTACGTGGATCGGCGTCGGTGCGAGCCCCATTCGTGGCACGCGGCGGAGATGTTCCTCTACCACTGGGAGCGCAACTGACGATGCCGGATGCACTGACATCCCACGAGCGGATGCTCCGAGTCTACGCGCACGAGCCGCCGGATCGCGTTCCGCTGCGCGATGCGCCATGGGGCACGACAATCGCCCGTTGGCGCCGCGAAGGGCTCCCGGCGCACGTAGGCGTCGGCGAGCTCTTCGGCTTTGAGAAGGTCGCCGGCTTCGGCGTGGACAACAGCCCCCGCTATCCGACGCGCGTCGTGGACGACACTCCCAGCTACACGACCTCGACGACTCCCTGGGGAACAACGCTCCGCAACTGGAAGCACACGACGTCCACGCCCGAGTTCATCGACTTCAAGATCGTCGATCGGGAGTCGTGGGCGGACGCGCGGGAGCGGATGACCGCTTCGGAGGATCGCGTCGATTGGGCATCGCTGGAACGCCACCACGTCGGATGGCGCGCGTCGGGGTGCTGGATCGAAGCCGGCGGCTGGTTCAGCTACGACGCCTTCGCGAGCTGGATCGTCGGGACGGAGCGCATGCTCATCGCCATGGTCGAAGACCCCGACTGGTGCCGTGACATGTTCGAGCACGCCACGGACGTGAACCTGAAGCTCCTCTCGATGGCGTGGGATCGCGGCTACCACTTCGACTGCCTGAGCTTCGCCGACGACCTGGGGCATCGGAACGGGCTCTTCTTTTCGCCGGGCACATATCGGAGCGTCGTCAAGCCGATCCATCGTCGCATCTGCGACTGGGCGCACGACCGAGGCGCGAAGGTCATGCTCCACTCGTGCGGGAACGTCACAGCACTGCTCCCCGACCTGATCGACGCGGGGATCGACGGGCTCAACCCCCTCGAACAGAAGGCGGGAATGGACGTGCTCGCTATCAAGCGGGAGTTCGGCGACCGGCTCGTGCTCCAGGGCGGAATCGACGTCCGGGCGATGTCCCAGGCGGATAAAATAGAGGAGGAGATCCGTACGAAGGTCACCGCTGCCAAGGAGTCGGGCGGCTACGTCTACCACTCGGACCATTCAGTGCCGGATGACGTAAGCTTCTCCGACTACTGCCGCGTGATCGCTCTGGTGAAGCATTACGGGAAGTGAATCCGCTCGCGTGACGCCCATCCAAGCCGGAACCCCGACCCGATGAACATCCTTCTGATCGCCGTGGACACGCTCCGTGCCCAGCAGTTGTCCTGCTACGGGTACGGACGACCCACCAGCCCCGCCATCGACGCGCTCGCGCGCGAAGGCGTGCTCTTCGAGGAGATGATCGCCTCGGCGATCCCTACACATCCGTCGTTCACGACGCTCTACACGGGCCAGCACCCGATGACGCATGGCGTCGTCGCCCATGAGGGTGACATCGACCTGGCGCGCAAGACGCCACTCCTCGCTTCGACGCTTCTGAGGAACGGTTGGACGACCTGCGCCGTGGACAATCTGGCGACTGCCCGCGACTGGTTCCTGCGCGGCTACGAGTTCTACATCGACCCGTCACAGCGAAGGTCGCTGGGACTCATGGTGACGTGCGAGCAGCAGAACATCCGCGCGGTCGAGTTCCTGCGGAAGTACGGCGGCGAGCAGTTTTTCCTGTTCATCCACTATTGGGACCCGCACACGCCCTATCTGCCGCCCGAGCGCTATCGGACGATGTTCTACGACGGCGACGCGAGGACCGCGTCTGACCCGGCGAATCGGTCGCTCGACGCCCTGTGGCGCCATCCGCTGGGCAAGGCATGGCGCGACACCTGGTTCCGGGCGCTGGGCGGGAACATCACGGACGCCGAGTACGTGCGGGGGCTCTACGACGGCAGCATCCGGTATGTGGACGACGGCATCGGTGCGTTGCTGACTGCCCTCGACGAGACGGGGCGCGCGAACGACACGCTGGTCGTCCTGATGGGCGACCACGGGGAGTGCCTCGGCGAGCACGGCGTCTGGTACGACCATCACGGGCTCTACGAGGAGAACGTCCACGTGCCGTTCATTCTCAGGTTCCCTGGGAATCTGCCCGCTGGCGTGCGGATCCCGCAAACAGTTCAGACGATGGACATCGCGCCGACGATCCTCGATCTCGCTGGCGTCCAGACGCCCGAGACGATGGAGGGACGAAGCCTCGCGCCGATGGCGAACGGAGAGCCGATAGAGCCGCTGAAGCGGGTCATCACGCCCGAATGCACCTGGCAGGCGAAGTGGGCGCTCCGCACGGAGGACTGGAAGTTCATCCTCGCGCGATCCGTCGACTACTACGGCTCGCCGCCGCGCGAGCTCTACGACCGCCGCTCCGATCCCCTGGAGCTTCGGAACATCGCCGAGGACAAACCGGAGATCGCCGCCGAGCTCGAAGCGGAGCTCGAAGACTGGATCGCGAGCGAAGTAAGCCGTCTGAACCGCACGGGCGATCCCGTCGCGGAGCAGGGGGTCGAGAAGTTCGCGCGGCGCTGGGGCTCCGCCTAGCAGGAGCGGGCGATGGACATCGAACGCTGCTGGGTCAGCCATCCCGACGAGTGGCAGCCGCTGTTCCGCGAGCTGCACGCGGCGTTCCGCAGCCGGACGGCGCTCGACGCGTTCGAGCAGTTCGGCGGCGGGCAACTCCTAGCGCTGACCCTCCTTCCGGCTCAGGAACCGGCGTTCAGGCTCCTCGTGATGGTTCCCCACGGGCACGAACCGGCGCCGACTGCCGCCATCGTCAACGCGGCGTCGCAGCTCCTGCGAGGCTCCTTCCTCGACGAGACACCGACCAGCCTTCCCGTTAACGCAATCCTCGAACAAAGCCTGCTCACGTTCGTGCCGGACTCCAACCCCCAGGGCAGAGCGCGCAGTCCGTATCGCTGCTGGGATGGAACCGCCTGCGACAACGAGACGTTCTGGAAGCACGCCTTCGGCATCGCCGCCGACGGCAAGCGGTTTGGCAGATACCCGGAGTGGCGGCAATCGGAACATGAGCCGCGCCAGATCGGCGTCGTCTACGAGCAGATCGCCGACGACCTCTGGGTGGAGCCGAACACGTGCCGGCGTTCGACGCATGCGCACGCGATGGACGCCTTGTTCGAGCGATACCGCTACACGCACATGCTCGACATGCACCAGCACGAATGGGACGAGTGCGCGCTGCTGCCCGCCGCGTTCGATTCGCTCGACTCGCGGACGCAGGACGAGCTCGAAGCCTGGTCGAGCAGGCTGATCGCTGCCTGGCGGGCGATGGGAGTGAAGCCGAGACCCAAGGCGAGCGTCCCGTATCGCGGCGGACCCCGGCAGGCGCTGTTCCTCGAGTTCTGGGCGGGGCGGTGCCCAGAGATGCAGGTTCTCGGCTCCGAGGTCCGCAACAACCGCTACGATCCGACCGGCGAGCCCACGCCCATGGAACGCCAGTTCCGATCGGCGTGTGCCGCGCTCGAAGCGACGTTGCGCCTCGCGTACGATCCGTTGCCCTGATCGACTCGCCCACCTGTCGCTACACGCTCAGCTTCAGATAGCTCGCGTGACGGCTCCGCTCGATAGCGCCAGAGCGCACGGCTTCGAGGATTGCACAGCCCGGTTCCTGCCGATGTCGGCATCCCGCGCCGAAGCGGCACGTTCCCAGATAGCGTCGCATCTCCGGGAACAGAGCGGCGACGTCCGTCCCATTCAGCGCCCACATCCCAAACTCCCGCATCCCTGGCGTATCGACGACGCGTCCGCCGTCGGGGAGGTCGTGCATCTCCAGCGTCGTCGTCGTGTGCTTGCCCTTGCCCGTGCTGCCGCTCATGTCGTTCGTGCGGATGTCCAGCCCCGGCACGAGTGCGTTCAGGAGCGACGACTTGCCCACGCCAGACTTCCCGACGAACACCGCCGTCTTGCTGCGCAGAAGCTGGCGCAGCTGGTCGATCCCTCGACCGTCCATGGCGCTGGTGAGGACGTGTGGGTAGCCGATCCGCGAGTAGACTTCGAGGTCTCGTCGGAGCGTGGGCTCGTCGGCGAGGTCGAGCTTCGTCACGCCGATGAGGGGCGCGATACCGAACGATTCCGCCGCGACGAGATGGCGGTCGAGCAGCGCCCAGTTCGGCGGGGGTTGGGCTCCTGAGACGACGGGAACGATCAGATCGGCGTTGGCGACGATCACCTGTTCGAGCGGCTTGGTTCCAGAGGTGAGCCGAGAGAACCGCGTCCGACGCGGCAAGACGTGGCGGATGACACCGAAGCCGTCCGGAGCTAGGTCGTACTCGACCTCGTCGCCGACGGCGATGGGGTCCACTTCGCGGATGTCGAGGGTGTCCACGACACGGCGACGAACGGACTGGGGAGACGCGATCGGGTAGACGAGCTGCCGTCGCAGGAGAGATGTGATCGAGCAGATGACAGTCGCGTTGCCGTCGCGAACGGTGTAGCTGCCGAGTGACTTCGCGTAGACGGTTCCAGTGCGCGGACTCGGGGTATCGGTCAAGGGTAGGGTCTCCGTCGATCCACGGTGGCGATAGGTCGGTCGCTGCGGTGATGCGTGCCACATGCATGGGGTTCTCCTTCTCGTGTCGGCGCTCTACCGCACGGCGAGCGCGACGGTGTGGGCTCTTCCCTGTTTGACCTTCTCGTAGTTCCCGAACGACTCCAGGAAGCTCCGCCGGACGAACTCGCGCAGCCCCGCAATGGTCACGACGACGAGCCGACCGCCCGGCTCCAGGTGCGTCCGGGCGTCCTCCAACAGGATCGTGAGCATCTCCTTGCCGACGTTCGCCGGCAGATTTGAGACGACGAGGCTGAATCGCCGATCCGCCAGCGCCGAGAAGCCGTTGCTGAGCACCGACGCGGCGTTGGCGCATCCGTTCAGGCGCGCGTTCCGCCTCGCGTAATCGACAGCGACGAAGTCTTTGTCGACCATCGTCACGGAGCCGCCGCTCGCGGTTTTCGCCAGCGGAACGCCGATGGCTCCGTAGCCGCAACCGAGGTCGAGGCAGACGTCATCCGGGCGAACGTCCACGTTCTCGATCAGCAACCGCGATCCCGCGTCGATCTCCCTCGGTGAGAACAAGCCCCAAGTCGACTGGAACCTGAGCGCTATGCCCCGAACCGTCGCTTGGAACTCGATCTCGCGGCGCAAAGGGCGCGTCTCCATACGGCGGAGCCCTCGGTACTGCCTGGGTGCGGATGCACTTTCGGTCGGGATTAGCTAAGACGGGCGCGCGGCGGCCACGAAGCGCGTGAAGAGACGCTGCTGCGTCGGATCGACCCCGGCGTCGATCTCGGGATGCCATTGGACGCCGAGGCACCACGGATGATCCGGCAGCTCGACCGCTTCGACGATGCCGTCAGGAGCCGCGCCGACGACGCGCAAGCCGTCGCCCAGCTTGCCGACCGCCTGGTGGTGCCACGTCGTCACGTCGAACGCGGCCTGCTGGAACACCTTCGCCGCCAGCGAGTCGGGCTCCAGCGTGACCGCGTGCCAACCGGGAGGCGATGGGAACCCCGCGTGATCGATGTCCTGCACGCGGACATCGGGCAGGTGCTGGATCAGGTCGCCATGCAGCGCGACGTTGAGCATCTGGATGCCCCGGCAGATGCCGAGGATCGGCTTGCCGGCGTCGATGAAGGCGCGCGTCAGCGAGACTTCGAGCTCATCGCGCTCGTCGTCGGTCGAGTAGACGGACGGATGCCGCTGAGCGCCGTAGCGCGACGGGTTGATGTCTCCGCCGCCGACGAGCAGGATGCCGTCGAGCGCCTGGGCGAGCCGCTGGACGTTTCGGATCGCCGGCGAGATGAGCAGCGGCACGCCCCCGCCACGGGTCACAGCGTCCGAGTAGGCAGAAGGGCTTCGGAAGACTTCGAGGACCTTCGCGCGGTTGTCGTGGGGTTCCCGCGCGTAGGTCGTGATGCCGATGAGCGGCTCCGGCTTGGCGGCTCTCCTCATAGGGAGACGGTCTCGCCGTCGCGGGGCCAGAAGGTGTTAGGGAAGATGGCGCGCGCCGCCTCGAGTGACGGTTCCTGCTGATCCTCGGTCGAGTGGGTCAGGACGAGCCGCTTCACGCCGCCCAATCGCGCGATCTCGGCGGCTTCAGGCGCTCCGGCGTGCAACGACCCGTTGTCGGCGGGAGCCGGCTTGCCGCCGAAGGACGCCTCGTGGACGAGCAGATCGACGCCCCGCACATGTTCCGCGATGGAGGGCAGGAATGCCGTGTCGCCCGTGAACGCGCATGTCGCGCCCGATTCCCTCTCGGTGAACCGGTAGCAGAGCCCAGCGACCGGGTGCTTCGATGTCGTCGTCGCAACACTCAGCGTGTCGTCCTCGAACGCGTCGCCGGGCTCCAGCGGGAAGAGCTCGACCGGCGGATCGACGTCGGGGAACCTGCCCGGCTGAAGGAGCGCGCGGGCGAGCTCGACGACCGTCGCCAGGTCGTCGGCGGGCCCGACGATCTTGAGAGGCGGACGGTCGGGTCGCTCCCGGCGGCGCATCGACAGGTAGAACAGCACCTGGGGAAGCCCGATGTAGTGGTCGTGGTGGCAGTGTGTCAGGAACACCGCCGACAAGTCCATCGGGCTGAACCCGTAGTTCCGCATCTTGATGGCGGCGTACCAGCCGGTGTCGATCAAGTACTTGCCGTTGATGACGGCGCTCGCCGTGTCGTGACCCGCACCCGGGACGACGGATGCCGTGCCGAGGAAGGTGATGTCCATGCGCGACCTCTTCGGTGCTAGATCCGCTCGAAGTAGCGGATGCGTTCCCAATCCGTGACGGCTCTGTCGTAAGCCTGCTGCTCGACCCGGGCGAAGTGGAGGTAGTGGTTCATCACGTCGTCGCCAAGGGCTTGTCGGAAGAAGCCGCTCCGTTCCGCGAGAGCGATCGCGTCGCGCAAGGA
Organism: Candidatus Poribacteria bacterium; assembly: GCA_016866785.1. Lineage (NCBI taxonomy): Bacteria > Candidatus Poribacteria > Candidatus Poribacteria bacterium. Next base: position 26,721 of record VGLH01000016.1, on the reverse strand, counting down.
GGTCGGGACGCGCGGAAGGCTCTCGGCGCGGTAGGCATCGCCGACGAAGAGCTCGCCCGGATCGAGCCCGCGAGCCATGCCATCGAGCCCAGCCGCGAGAAGAGCGGCGTAGGCAAGATAGGGGTTCACATCCGCGCCTGGTAGGCGGCACTCGATTCGCTGGCTCGCCCCATAGCCCACGACGCGAAACGCCGCCGTCCGGTTGTCGCTCGCCCAGGTGATCGCCGTCGGAGCGAACGTTCCCGGCTGGTAGCGCTTGTAGGAGTTGACGGTCGGCGCCAGGAAGAGCGTCATCTCGGCGGCGTGTTCCAGCAGGCCCCCGACGAACGCGCGGAACGCGTCGGAGCCGTCCGCGAACAGGTTCACGCCGTCGCGCCACAGGCTCAGGTGCATGTGGCAACTGCTGCCCGCCTCTTGGGCGCTCCACTTCGCCATGAAGGTGACTGACTTGCCGCGTTGCCACGCGACTTCCCGCGCGATGTGCTTGTAGAGGGAGTGGCGGTCTGCCATCTCGAGCATCTCGGCGTAGCGGACGTTGATCTCCTGCTGACCGGGACCCCACTCGCCCTTGCTGAACTCGACGGGGATGCCGGATCGGCTCAGATGCTCGCGGATCGCGCCGATGACATCGTCTTCCTTGGTTCCCTGGAAGATGTGGTAGTCCTCGATGTACCACCCGGCGCGCTCGATGCCCTCGTACCGCTTCGCGCGGGCGTCGCGGTAGGTCTCGTCGAACAGGTAGAACTCGAGCTCCGAGCCACCGACGGCTTCGATTCCGATCTGCGCGGCGCGTTCGAGCTGCGCTCGAAGGATGCTCCTGGGAGCCACCGACACCGGTTGGTCGCGCTTCTCGTCCACGAGGTCGCAGAGGACGATCGCCGTCCGTTCGAGCCACGACGCGACGCGAAGCGTCCGCCAGTCGGGAGCCGCGAGGAAGTCCCCGTAGCCCGTCTCCCAACTCGTCAGCTCGTAGCCGGGAACCGGGTCCATCTCCATGTCCACGGCGAGCAGGTAGTCGCAGGCGTGCATGCCGTGCTCGGCGACGTGCTCGACGAAGAACTCGGCGTCGATGCGCTTGCCGACGAGCCTGCCATAGCAGTCGGGGAAGACAGACAGGACCTGCGTGATGGTTCCCGCGCCGACACGCTCGCGCAGTTCGTCCAGCGTCAGCGTCCCGCGCACGCTCATGGGTTCTCCGTCGTTTGATCAGACGTCACGTTGCGGATGGGACGGGCGCGATTATAGCGATGGGGAGGAACCGCGGGCAAGCCACGCACGGCGTCAGAGCTCGGAACCGTCGATGTCGATGAGTTCTTCAGCGGACTCGTCGCCGTCACGGCGGAAGAGCACGGGCCCGTCATAGAGGTCGGCGATGCGCTGCTGAACCTCGTCGATCTGCTCTTTGGGTGTGCTCGTGCCGGCTCCAATCCCGAGGTGGCGGATGCCCCGGAGCCATTCCTTCCGAACGAGCTCCTTGGCATCAATGTGGTAGGTCGTGTCGGGGAGGCGTTTGGCGGCGATGCGGGCGAGGTTCGTCGTATTACTGGAGTCGTACCCGCCGACGATGATCATCGCATCGACCCATTCGGCAAGCGCCTGAACCGCTTCCTGCTGGTTCTTAACGGGCTTGCAGCGCGTATCGACGGCGCGGCATTCGGGGTACTTCGTCCGTCGGATGTACTCGACGAGGTCGTGGAACTTCTCGCGCGTGATCGTCGTCTGGCAGATGGCGACTGTCTTGCCGAGGTCGTTCGGCAGCGCGTCGACGGCTTCCGTGCTGTAGACGACGCTGATGCGCGACCCGTAGCTGCGGCTGGCGATGATCTCCGCGTGGTGGGGGTTCCCAACGAGCAAGACGTAGTAGCCGTCGCGCTCGAAGCTCTGAATCTTGCGGTAGACCCATTTGAGGAGCACGGGGCATGTCGCGTCGTGGTAGACAATGCCGCGCTCGCGGAGCGCCTCCTTGAGGGTGCGCGGGTAGCCGTGCGCGGTGATGATCACCTCGGAGACACCGTCGAGCGTTTCGAGGTCGGCGTACCGCTCCAGGATGGGGATACCGTGGGAGGCGAGGTCGCCGACGATCTTCGGATTGTGCACGAGGGGCCCCAGAATGGGCTTCTTCTCGTGCTCGGCGAGTCTGATGGCAGCTTCGACGCCGAAGCAGGTTCCCGCGCTTCGTGCGACGATGACTTCCAGCGGCGCAGACGCGGCATGCTGCTGAGCCAATGGGGTCCCGATCAGAGGTAGGGGGTCACAGCGGCGAGCATGTCGTCGTACGACTGCTGCTCATAGAACGAATGGCGCAGCGTGCCTTCGCGGTCGTAGACGAACGTTGCGGGCACGCCGCCGCCCCACTCCGGGTCCACCGCGTTGACGAACGCCTCGAACGCGTTGCCGTTCGTCTGCTCCTTGATCGCGAACTGGAACGGGTACGCGTGCTTCTTCACGAACGGCTTGACGGCGCTCTCCAGCGTATCGACGTCGTCGAACGAGACGGCGATGAACTTGATCCCCTTGGAGCCGTACTCGTCTGCGAGCTTGGCGAACTCCGGCATCTCCTCGACGCAGGGCCCGCACCACGTCGCCCAGAAGTTGAGCACGACAACGCTGCCACGCGCAGCAGCGACGGCTGCGGCGACTTCTTCCTGTCCGACGACGGGGACGGTATCCGAGGGTGCGACGCTGGCGGCTGGGGCGGCTTCCTTCGGCTGGCTTCGGCCGCACGCGACGCTCAGAAGCGTCGCGGCGGCTAGAAGGCATATACCGACAGCGTCACGGGGTCGCACTGGGGCGATCCTTCGACGGCTTGTCGACGCGCTTGATCGTACAGCCGAACGCTTTGGTCTCGGTCTTGGCGATGGGCTTCGCTGCGAGGAAGGCGTCCAACGCAGTGTCGAGGTACTTGCTCTGGATCTTCGAGGTGTTCTGGCTGTCGTCGATGGCTCCGTGGTAGCGAAGGACGAGCTTCGGCGAGTCGCCGCCCTTCACTTCGAGGAGATAGGCTTCGGGCGTCACGCGCGCGTTGAGGACGTCGGCGATCTTGTTGTCGGGGTCCTTGACGATGGTGAACGCCAACTTGTTCTTCTTGGCGTGCTCGACGACCTCGGGCACCGACTCCTGCTTGTTCGAGTTGATGCCGAGAACGCGGATGCCCTTCTTCTCATAGGCCGTATGGAGGGCAGCCATTCGCTCGTTGTAGTCGTTGGAGACGGGGCACTGTGTGGCGATGAACAGAAGGAGAACGCCCTTGGCCGGCTCCTTCCCCTCGACCGCGAACGTCGATAGGGCCGTCGGGTCGCCCGTCCGGGCATCGGGCAACGTGAAGTCGTCGATGGCATCGCCGATCTTGGGCCCTTCGGCAGCCATCGCCGTCACGGCAAGCAGGCAACCGACAAGGACAGAGGAAAGCGTACGTCGCAACATGCAGGACTCCTCATGTTGGGGGGACCGAACCATACTGGTTCGACCGCACCGACTCTCACCAGGTTTAGTGTACCGATGGAGAGGCGACATGCAAAGACGGCTCCGGGTGGCAGCCACCGAACGCAGGAGTAGCGATGGCCTAGCCGTGCGTCTCGCGGATCAGAGCGATGTGCTCTGGCGTCGTGCCGCAACAGCCGCCGAGGACGGCGACGTAGTCCAGGAGCGGCTTCACTTCCTCGACGAACATGGTCGGCGTGGAGGGGAACACGGTCCGTCCTGCGGAGACATGCGGTCTGCCGGCGTTGGGTCGGGCGACCAGCGGCATGTCGGGAAGCGCCTCGCGGTAGGTGCGGAGGGCTTCGAGGCACACGTCGGGCGTCGTGCAGTTGACGCCGAGAGCGTCCACATCGCCGAAGAGCTCGGCGACATCGTCCGGCGACACGCCCATCATCGACCGCAGACCGCGCGCTCCGGCGTCGAAGGTGAAGGTCAGGACGACGGGCAGGGAACTCGCCTCGCGCGCCGCATCGACGGCGACGCGCGCCTCCTCGGCGTCGCTGATCGTCTCGATCCAGATGCAGTCGGCGGCGTCGCATGCCGCTATCTGTTCGGCGAAGGCGGCACGCAGGTCGTCGGGGTCCATCTCGCCCAGCGGCGGGAGCATCTCACCGGTGGGCCCGATGCTGACGCCGACGAACGCCGCGCCGGAGCCGCGAGCCGTCTCGATGGCGTTCCGGTTCACCTCGGCGACGCGATCCGCCAAGCCATGCCGTTCGAGGGTCAGTCGCATCGCGCCGAGCGTGTTGCAGAGAACCATCTCCGCGCCAGCATCGACGTAGCCCCGATGGACGTTGGAAACCGCATCGCGGTTCGTCAGGTTCCACACTTCCGGCGCGTCGCCGACGGGCAGTCCGGCAGCCTGGAGCATGGTTCCCATCGCGCCGTCGGCAATCACCACGCCGGACTTCAGCCGGTCTATGAAGCGTGACATGGCTGGTGTCCTCTCCAGAGCTGACTACTCGTCGTCGGTCGAAGCCGCCGCAGCCTTCTTCCTGTTGCCGTACCGCCGACTGTACTCCGCGACGCGCTCGAAGATCTCCATGCTCGCCATGAGATCGGAGCCGTCGTTCGCCGCCAGGTCGCGGATGATCGACAGTATCTGCTTGCCCGGCTCCTTCTCGCCGTAGTTGACACGCGGATCGAGAACGGCGGCGCTCAGCCCGTGTTCCATGGCGCAGTGCAGGTAGGCGCGATTGATCGCCATGCGGTTGGGCATCATGTGCGAGCAGTTGGTCAGCCCGATGAGCGTGTGCGCGCCCTTGAGCCCGGGATCGTCCATGATCGCGCGGATGCCTGCCATCGTTTGGTGCGTGTGCTTCGCCTCGAAGTCGGCGGCAATGGGAGCCACGGCGGTGTCGAAGAACACGTCCTCGCGTTTGCACCCAACCTTCGTGAGCATGTCGAGCATATGGTGCGCCAGTTCGCGGACCTCTTCGACGGACTCGATGGTCTCCGGCTTTCCGTCCGCGCCGCGCCGCTCGTGGAGCATCGCCACGACCTTGAACGGATGCCTCTGCCGCAGCTCAAGGATGGGCTCCGGCGAGATCGGGTTGATCGAGTTGAGCATCGGCATGGCGTTGGGGTTCCGCGCCGACTTGTAGTATTGCTCGATGCCAGCCGCCTTCGTGACGTTGTCCGAGCTGTCGATACAGACGGGGATTCCCTGTCCCAGGGAGTTCACCATGTCGACGTACTTCCGCATCAGCTCGGGTCGGACTTCGCGCGGGAAGTTATCGACATTCACGGCGATGAAGTCCGCGCCAGCGATCACCTGCGACGTGATGACGTACGCCAGGTACGCGAAGGGACCGTCTGCCTTCTGCTTGCCCGATTTGAGCCCTTCGTTGATCGCCCAGTAGACGCGTGGGATCTGCGCGTGGACGTACTCGCCGACGATCACGAGCGGGAGCGTCTTCTCCTTGCGCATCTGCCCGGCGATTCTGCCCTGGTGGTCCAAGCCCGCCAGGTAGTTGAGCACAGCGGACGAACCGCGCAGATCGGGGATCTTGCTAGGCTGAACCGTCTGGCTGAGCTCACCCAGCTTTCCTCGGGCGAACGCGGCGTAGAAGACGAGTTCGCCCGCGCAGATCAGATCGTCATCGTTGCCGCACTTGCCAGTGACCGCGTCGCTGTCGCCGCACGGGAGGTTTGGGAGCCCCTTCGCGCACGCGGCTTCGTTGCAGAGGGCGTAGTAGTTGTCAGGCAGTCGGCAGTCGCCGCAGTCCTGACAGTGAACCAGGAACGACTTGGAGAGCCGTTCCGCGCCGTAGAGCATCCGCGATCCGAGCGACTTGCGGTCGGGATCGCCCTCGTCCCGCTTGGCGAGCCGCTTGCCGAGGAAGGAGTCCGGCGACGTGACGTGGTCGTGGACGAACTCGAGCCGCCGCTGCGTGAGCGTCGGCTTCGGGGGTGTTGACGGCAGGATGAACTCGCCGTCGTCGCCGATGTACCGCTCCGCGCTGGGAGCCGGGAAGTGGAGGAGCTCCCTCGCCTGGTCGGGGTCGAAGCCCTCCTGCGTGAGCTCCTGCGAGCGGTCGATGATCGCAATCACGTCGTTGTAGGTGAGTCCCCATCCGCCGATATGGACGCCCCTGTAGCCCTGCTGGCGGAACAGCGCGGTTTGGTACGCCATCCGCTCGATCGCTGCTGCCTGCCCCTTGGCGGTCGTCCGCCACTCTTTCGAGACGGCTTCCACTAACCCATCGGAGGCGTAGCATCCGGGGAGCTCGCCGGCGTTCATGCGCTCCGCTGCCCGCTTGGTCAGCAGGTAGACGTTGCCGAAGATCGGCGCGTCGAGCTCATGGACGTTGGCGTAGTGGATCAGGTCCGCGCTCTTGTCGACGTCGTACCCGACCTGCGTGATGACGAACGACGCCCCGGAGAGCACCTTCTTCGCCAGCTTCGCGTACTGCTGCCATGCCGAAGGCAGCGTGTACTTGTACGGGTTCATCCCAGCCCCGACCGTGAACTGGAACACGTCGTCCAGCTCTTCGGGGTTCGTCTTGTCGACGATCTGCCCGTTCAATTCCACGATGAGCCGCAGCAGTCCTAGCGAGTCGAGCTCGAATACGGGCGCGGAGCCCTGCGGGAAGTCACCGGTCAGCGCGAGGATGCTCTGCACGCCAACGCTTCGGAGGTTCCGCAAATGTGTCTCGAGCCCGTTGCGGCTCATGTCCTTGCAGGTGACATGCGCGATGGCGTCGATACCGTCGGGGATGGTTCCCTTGACCTGGCTCCACACGGAGAAGGGGTCGATCGTCGGCACGCCGCCAGGCGAGTGCGGGGATGTCACGCCGACGATGCGAGGAAATCCCTCGCGATGCTCGTACCGCGTGCGAAACGAGTCGAAGAACGAGAAATAGCTGTCTACCCCGTCCGACGGGCTGGTAAGGAGCTCGACGGTCACGAGGAAATCGTCGGACTCCAGAGCCCGCTGGAACAAGCTGGCGCGCATGCCGTATCTCCTGCCTACACCCAGTAGCCGGGCCGCGACTTGATCGCCTTGATTTCCGGTCGCTCTTCGAGGTGCTCGGGCCGCGGCATGCCGAACGTGTCGCGTTTGAGGTCCAGGTAGTACAGATAGTCCTCGAATGCAACCGTCGGCGGGCAACGGTGGTCGCAGTGAGGGATCCAGCCGCCTTCTTTGACGTACGGCTCGATCCGCTTGATCTCCGCCTTGATCGCTTCCTTCCCGGCGCCCATCGCGTGCTTGTTGACGCCGCCGAGAATCTTAACGCGGTCGCCCCACTTCTTGCGCACTTCGACGGGGTCGGTCATGTCGCGTTCGGCGCCGACTTCGCACGGGAAGATGCCCGTGAGACCGGCTTCGAGCCACGGGTCGATGGCTTCGATGACGCGTCCGTCGCAGTCCGTGTAGATGATGTCGATGCCGTTCTCGTGGCAGACATCGCAGATCATCTTGTAGTTGGGAACCAGGAACTCGCGGAACATCTTCGGCGAGATCATAGGTCCGCTGCGGAACGCCATGTCCTCCCAGCCAGCCGCGTAGTCGATCTTGATCTCCTGGCAAGCCTTCGTGATGACCTTCGTCGTCAGCGTCGCCAGGTGATGGACGATCTCGTGTATCAGCTCGGGGTCGTCGTACATCATGACGGTGATGTGCTCGAACCCCATCCAGTCGCGGATCCAGCCGTATATAGAACCGATGCCGATGCCGACGGGCTTGTCCCACTCCGGCGAGTTGAACCGCTCCTTGATCTTCTCCCAGTCCTCACGATTCTCCGGATAGCGCGACGCCTGATCCATGTCGAGTCGCGGTTTGAAGAGCTCCTCCCACTCCTTGCGTCCCTTGAGCGGAAAGTCGAGGTACTGCGGGATGGAGTCCTGCCCGCTCTTGTGAACCTTGCGGGTGACGCCGTCGCCGCCGCGCTCGATCCGGTAATTCTCCGTCTCCTCGATAAGCTGCGGCTCGAAGCCGTGGCTCAGCCCGACATGCGCCGGCACGCCACTACGCGGAGCGAATCCGAAGAAGGCGTCGCAGTTACCGTTGCTGTTGATCTCCTTCGGGAGCCCTTGCGGGTGCCACACCCTGAAGGTGTTGTCCCAGAACCCGAACTCCTCGTCGGGAATGTGGTCAACAGGCTGGAAGTGCATGCATCGTACGAACCGCTCGCGATGGGTCATGACGGTTTCCTCACTACCGGGCGACGGTCGAGTGATCGAACGCTGTTGGCGGTCTACTCCGGGTAGTATCCGTACTGCTCGCGCACCTTCTGGATCAACTCGTAGCGCTCCAGCGGCATGCCCTTGAAGGCGACATTGCTCATGGCGAAGACGAACCCGCCACCCGGCATCCCTTCTTCCAGGGCGTAGCGCGCGCTCTCGATGACTTCCTCGTCGGTGCCTGTCTGCATCAAGCCGCAGTTGACGTTGCCGCAGAGAGCGATCTGGTCACCGACGAGACGCTTCACCTCTGCCATATCGACGCCGCCCTGCGGGTCGAGCGAGTGGAGCCCGTGCGCCCCACTTTCAGCGAGCTGGTCGAGGATGGGCATGATGTCACCGTCAGAGTGCTTGATGACGTACGCACCCATCTCCCTGTACCCGTGGCAGAGGCGGGTCAGGTACGGCGTCACGAACTCGCGGAACATCGACGGCGATAGGAAGGGCCCGTCGTTGAAGCAGTAGTCGGCGCAGAGCGCGAAGCCGTCGACGCCGTTGTCGACGAGCCGCTTCCCGCGAGCTAGTGCGCCATCGACCATCCGGTCGGCGTTGCGCTTCATATCGTCGGGGCGCTCGAAGAAGTCCAGCGCGTGCTGAACCATGTTCGTGCCGTTGGGGATGCCGTAGGTTCCGTCGCCGTGGACGATGTAGAGGTACTGGTCGCCGACCATCTCGCGCATCGTCTTCACCGTGCGGATGTACCCGTCATCGCCGGGTGACCGGGTGTCCATGACGATGTTCCAGCGGTAGGTCTCGGCGATGGTGATGAAGAGGTCGGCGGTGTCGTGGAAGAGGCGGTCGCGTTCCTTCTCGGTCGCTTCCTGAAACGACTTGTGCGAGTGGAAGCTCCTGCCGAACGCCTCCTCGGTCAGTTGGAACTCGAGCTCGAACGTCGGGACCAGCCCGGGCGGCTGGCGCAGTTCGAGGGCATCGATCGCCTTCTGCTTGGGGGTCATCTCAGCCATGATGGTGCGTCCTTCGGGTCATCCCGCCGGGTCATCCCACGGAACACACGGACTATTCGTAGCTGCCGTACTGCTTGACGAGCTCAATGGTGCGGCAGTATTGCTGCCAACTCACGTTGTCGGGCACCGAGTGGTCGGAGTGGTAGATATACCCGCCGCCCTTCTTGGCGCAGGTGACCTTCGTCCGAACTTCTTCCTCGATCGCGGCGGGGTTGGGGTCTGCCATCTTGCGGACGTCGATGCCGCCCATGAATGACAGGCGGTCGCCGTACAGCCCCTTGAGCTCGATGAGGTCCATGCCGGCTTTCACTTCAAGCGGCTGAAGGCAGGACAAACCTGCGTCGAGCAGGTCGGGGATCAGCTCCTTGACGCAGCCGCAGGAATGGAGGATGACGGGCAGCCCGCGCTCCCGGAAGAACCCGAACGCCTTCGCATGCGCTGGCTTGGCGAGCTTGCGGTAGAGCGCTGGCGAGAAGAGCGATGCGTTCCGGTAGCCCATATCGTCGTAGAGGAACGCGCCGTCGAAGACGAAGCCCTCTGCGATCATCGCGCTGGCGGACTCGACGACCATGTCCGCCCACTTCATGAACACTTCGGCGATCCAGTCGGGCTCTTCGAGCATGGCGATCAATAGGTTCTCGGAACCGATGACGCCCTGGGTCTTGTCGTAGCCGCAGACGCCGGAGTAGCAGGTCCACTGACCCGCTTCCTGCGCGGCTCTGGAGTTCTTGGCGGCGTCCCAGTTGACGCGATTGCGGTTCCACTCGAGCCGATGTTTGTGCTGCTCCCAGTCGTTCGGCGTCTTGATGAGATGGTCGATCATCTCCGGCGTGGACGTCTGGTTCTTCCAGTTGCGATGGAGCGTGCCGTTAGCGTTCCGGTCGATGCGGTAGGTGTCGGTCTCCTCGACGACCTCGTGCTTGAACTGGAAGCTGGAATCCGCGCCGTAGCCGGGCATCGGGTCGAACTTGAAGTAGGAGTGTGCGGACTCGCCTTCCGGCAAGCCTTCCTTGCGCCACCGGGCGATGGTGGTACCCCAGGGCCCGTCGGTCAGGGCGATGCGGTCAGACTCCTGGTGGTTCAGCGCAGCGGTGATGCGTTCGCGTGTGGTCCACTCTCGCTTGGCACTCATCGGTCGTGGTCTCCATTCTGTCGCGTCATGTCGCCGAGGGACGAGAGGGCGATGATCTCGTCATCGGCAGTATCCCGGATCGCGTCTCCGGGCGGTACGATCAGGAAGTCCTCATTCCACTCACCGTTGAGTAGGCGACGCATCAGAGCATGGTCGCCCTCGAGTTCCGCGTAGGTCCAGCCGTTCGACCGGGCGAGGTTCTGCACGAAGGACTGGTAGTAGCTCTTGTTTCCGAAGCCGGTGTCGATGAACGCCGTGCGAGAGTAGTGCCCCTGCCACTGCGTTTCGAGCTCCATGAGGTACTGGGCGTTGTCTTCGCCGTACTGCTCGACGTATTGCGCGTACTTCCGGGCTCGCGCCGACTCCTGAAGCGCCGTATTCGGGACGTACTGGCTCTGCGTCGTGTCGGGGTTGTACCGCTCGATCCATCCCGCCGAGTAGTAGTAGGTCCCCGGATTGGCGGCGAACTCGGTCATGTAGCGTTCGCGCGAGCCGAGGAAGAACGTCATGCAGTCGTGCGCCTTGGGCACGACCAGCGGCGCGTGGACGGCGCGAAGACCGACGATGCCGCGACTGCACAATCCATAGCCGATCAGGATCGCCTCGGTGTCCGTGCATTCGTCAACGACGGTCTGGAGATGGGCGGCGAGCTTCTCCGGCGTGTCGTGCAACCCGAACGGCTGGAAGTCGAACGTGTAGTGGTGCGGAAGTTGTGCGGCGATTCCCTCGAACTCGCGGCGGAACACCTCGCACGCGACGACGGTCAGGTTGAGCGTCGGCATACACCTCTCCGCGCCCCGGATCGCGGGGCGTCTCAGTCACCTCACGATCGGGCCCGTCCGCACACTACATGAGGAAGCCGTCGCCGAACAGCATGGCTTCCGTGAACCGCATCCTGAAGTTCGGGGTTCCGGCGATCTGAATGTGGCGGATCGTGTGCGCCAGCTTGGCAGCGCGCGTCCGCATGTCGTACGAGACCAGCGCCAGACGGGCCCCGACGAGCGCGGCGTTCCCGACGAACCGGACGCGTTCGAGCGGGATGTCGGGAATCATGCCGAGCAACCTGGCGTTCTCCTTGTTCAGGTAGTTACCGAAGCCGCCCGCGATGAGGACCTCGTTGAGGTCGTCCGCCTTGACGCCTGCGACGTCAAGGAGCGTCTCGATGCCGCTGCGGATCGCCGCCTTCGCGAGCTGAATCTCGCGCACGTCCTTCTGTGTGAAGAGGATGGGCTCGCCGTCGTCGTTGGTCGCCAGCTCGAACGCGGTTCCCTTCTCCTGCTCATGGAGCCTGCCGCAGAGCAGCGGCGAGACGATCCCGACCAGATCGTCGGCAGACTGGATGCGCCCGGTCTCGTCGAGGATGCCGGCGCGGTACAGCTCCGCCGCGATATCGACGACGCCCGAGCCGCAGATGCCAATGGGCGTGGCGTCGCCGATGACGCGGAGGACAACGTCCTCGCCGAACTCGACGCGTTCGATGGCTCCAGGACCCGCCATCATGCCATAGTCCATCCGCGCGCCCTCGAACGCGGGCCCGGCGGGCGTGGAGCAGGCGATCAGCTCGCCGCCGCGCTGCAGGACGAGCTCGCAGTTGGTTCCGATGTCGGCGAGCAGTCGCGTCTTGCCCGTGTCCTCATCGAAGCTGGCGGCAATCATCGCCCCGACGGTATCGGCTCCCACGTAGCCGGCGATGCTGGGCAGCAGATGCACGTTGCCTCGCGGGTTCGTGTCCAATCCGAGCAGATTCGGCGGCACGTCGAGCCCGTGGCTGAAGACCGGCGAGTACGGCAGTTGCCCCAGCGACCGAGGGTAGACCCCCGCGAACAGGTGGAGCATCGTCGTGTTGCCGACGACCGAGATCTCGTAGATGTCCGAAAGCGACTTGTCGCTGCGCTCCAGCGCCATATCGAAGCATCGATTGACGGTGGTCAGCACAGCGTCCTGGAGTTCTTGGAGCCCGTTGTCCATCGACGTCGCGTGGTTGATGCGGGAGATGACGTCGCCGCCGTAGTGCGTCTGGTCGTTCAGCGCGCTGGCGGTTCCGACGCTCTCGCCGGTTCTCAAGTCGATGACGTGGGCGACGACGGTCGTCGTACCGATGTCGAGGGCGACACCGAAGACGGAAGCGTCGGGATCGGTCGGTTCCACCTCGACGAGGCGGTTCCCGATGATCGTGCCGTCGTAGGTCTGCCCTTCTTTGAGTGTCCGCGAAAGCTCACGCACTTCGGGCAGGTCGATGACCAGATCGGCTCGGGCATTCAGCAGGCGCGCGACAACGTCGAACTGAGAGCCCGTGTCGTCGAGCTCCAGCTTCTTCCAGGTGAAGGATCGTCGGCGGACGTTGGGGAAGAAGGGGACATCGCGGCGCGCGCCGCCCGCAAGGATACGGATGCTCGGCACGCGCGAACTGTCCGGGATCGTGACGGCGATATCGCCTTGGGGGATGCACTGACAGGAGAGGCGGAACCCGTGTCTCACCAGGTCGCCGAGGAGCGTCCTCTCCGCAATCGTGGGTGGGTTCAGGTCTCCCGTCGCTTGAATGCGGCACTTCCCACAGGTGCCCTCACCTCCACAGGGCGAGGTGAGGGCGACTCCGTGCTTGGCGAGCGTATCGAGCAGGCTCACGTCGTCGGGCGCCGGGATTTCCTTGTCGTCCGACGCCACGCGCACACGATACATCGACGTCCCTTCTTCACCTCCGGTCCGCCACCGAGCCGGTACTGAGCCCTCTGCCTACGCGGAGAGGAGCTCGCGCGCCTTGTCTGCGCCGGTCGCCGCATCACGCCCGTAGGCGTCGGCGCCGATGTCGTCGGCGAAGTCCTGCGTCACGGGCGCGCCACCGATGATGACCTTGACTTTGTCGCGGAGTCCGGCGTCCTTGAGCGCCTGAATGGTATCGCGCATCGCGGGCATCGTCGTCGTGAGCAGCGCCGACAGGGCGACGATCTGCGCGCCGTCCTTGACGGCGTCCACGAACTTCTCGGGCCCGACGTCGATGCCGAGGTCCATGACCTCGAAGCCGGCGCCTTCGAGCATCATGGCGACGAGGTTCTTGCCGATGTCGTGGAGGTCGCCGCGACAGGTTCCGATGGCGACCTTGCCAACCGGCTCGACGTGCTGATCGATCAGGTGCGGACGGAGTTTCTCAAGGGACATCTTCATCGCGCGGGCCGCGATCAGCACCTCAGGAACATAGAACTCGTTGTTGCGGAACCGTTCGCCGACGACCTGCATCCCAGCGATCAGGCCCTTCTGGAGGATGTCCGCCGCCGGCGTCCCAGCAGCGATAGCCTCCTCGGTCGCCTTGAGGGCGAGAGGCGCCTTCCCGTTGATGATGTGCTCGGCGAGCGTCGCAAGCTGGCTCATGACATTCCTCCCTGGGATCGTCGTACGGTTGCGGTTCCGTGAACGGTCGGCGGTATTACCGACGCAGCATCCAACCCAGCGATCGACTCACACGAAACGTAGCCGTCATTCCAGCCGTCGGCTAGGGACTACACGCCATTTTGTTGTGCGCGTCCGCGCAGCGGTATGCAGCCTCCAAGCTCACGGGTCACAGTACTCTACCCATCGTCGCGGTCAGCGCAAGAGTCTATTCGCTGCGATCAGTCCAGGTCGATGGGTCGTCGCGAGGCTGGAGTTCCCCAAGTCTCGGGTCCAACCTCGCGTCGGCGTGCCAGAATCGGATACGGCGCATGGACGCCCTTGACCGACCGCCACAGAATCGCGTTGAACGTCTGCTCATCTGCTTGATCGATGTCGTCCAGCGGCAGCGCCATCGACATCTCCGCATCGCGCCGCGCTTGCCCTTGAAGCGACGCCGCCGGTGGGTTCAGTTCATCGAGAGGGATGATATTCGGCGCTGCCGTGTAGGGGGTCAGGTCCGGTTCCGCCTGGAAGCAGTCCGTCATCGGGTTCGCCGCCATGTCGAGTTGGGACATCGGGGGCAGTCCGAAGATGAGCTCGATGGATCGGACCATTGAGTTCTGGTTGTAATGCGTGCTGATGACCTCGCCGCGCTTTGTGTAGGGACTGACGCACAGCGCGACGGTCCGCCGACCGTCGACATGGTCGAGTCCCGCCTGCGGATCGTCCTCGACGACGAAGATGCACGTGTCCTTCCAGAACCGGCTCTTGCTGACCGCCTCGACGACCATGCCCAGGGCGAGGTCGTTGTCGGCGACGGCGGCGCGCGGCGTCGGGTAGCCTTCGCGCGTTCCGACGGTGTGGTCGTTCGGCAGGAGCATAATCATGAAGTTGGGGAGCTCGCCCTTTGCCTCGAACTCCGCAAGCTCGTTCAGGAACTGCCGGGCGCGGTAGACGTCGGGGACCTTGCCGGGGAACCCGACGAAGGTGGGACAGAGGTAGGGCTCCAACGTATGGAGCTCCGTCGTTGCGCGGATGCTGATGTTGCTCGTGCCGTCGAGGTAGTCGCGGTAGATATCCTGCCACGTAGCCGACGACGGTTCGATCCGCGCTTTGACGAACTCGCCGTAGTCGCGGAATGTAAGTCCGGCTCGGAGGACATTGTCCCACAGGAACCCGGATGAGGCGTAGGCGAGCGCGTCATCGCCGTCGTACGGGTAGCTCCGGTTGAACCCGCCGAAGCTCTTCTCGATGTAGTCGGTGACGTAGCCCTCGTCGGTCCATTGGTGTCCGTCTGCGCTGAGGACGCCGTTGCAGTAGAAGTTGTCCAGTAGGACGAACTGCTCCGCGAGCGCGTGATGGTTCGGAGTCACCTCGCGTCCGAAGTGAGTCAACGACGGATCGCCGTTGCCCTGAGGCATGTCGCCGAACACCTGATCGTAGGTGCGGTTCTCCTTGATGATGTAGAGGACGTGCTTGAAGACGGACTTCTCGCCGGGCTTCGTTGGCAGCGGCACAACGGTCTGGGGTCCGGGGTCGCCGCCGAGGTTGACGAGTATCGTGGGCAGCCGCATGCTCGTCGCCGCCGAGATCGTCAGCGCGGTCAGCTTCTCACGGGTCGGCACGGGGATGAATGAGACGGAGCCCATGTGGTCGTGGGAGTTCAACCCGTGCTCCCGCGACGCGTTCCTGCCGCCGACGCCCTTCGTGTTGGCGACGCAGAGGGAGGTTGCGTCGTTCGTGAGCAGGACGGAGCCCGGGTACCAGCCGGTCGGGATCAGCCCCACGACCTTGCGGGAACCCAAGTCGATGACGGCGAGCGCGTTGTTCCCGCCGATGGCGACGTAGAGTCGGGAACCGTCCGGCGAGATGGCGAGTGCGTTGGGCGCGCTGCCGAAGGGCAAAACGTCCATCGGCTTGGCGCTCAGCGTGTCGAGCACGGCGTCGGAGCCGGTGTCGATGACGGAGACCGTGTGGCTGTTCGCGTTGGCGACGTAGAGGCGCGATCCGTCGGGGCTCAGCGCCATCCCGCATGGATGGAGCCCGACGGCGATCTCGGAGGTTGCCGTGCGAGCCGTCAGGTCGAGCACGGTCACGGTTCCGGTCGAGGCGATGCCGGTCTCTGGATCGACGACGGCGCGGCTCCCGGATGTGGGACCCGTGACGTCGCCCTCCTGCGGACGCCTGCCGCCCCAGTTGGTGACGTACGCCTTGTCTCCCAGCCGCAGCACGTCGTAGGGCGCGATGCCGACGGGAATCTGCGCCTCGACGGTGCCCGACGCCAGGTTCACGACCGCGACGGCGTTGTTCCGGCTCAGAGCGACGTAGGCGTAGCCGCCATCGAACGCGAACCCGCCAGCGGCCGGGTTGTCCGTCTCAGACGGTCCCGGCAGACGGATATCCACGGTCCAGGCGAACGCGCCGGACGCGTCCCGCTCGGCGGCGCGGAGGAAGCCGCGCGTGTCCGTCGTCCAGACGCGCTTGCCGTCGCGGTCCCACTCGATGCCCGTGAAGCTGCCTCCCGCGCCGGGGATGGCGAGCGTCTGGACGATCGCGTGGGTCATCGTGTCGAAGAAGACGACGTCCGACCGGTTCTTGACGGCGAGGATCGGCTCCGACGGATGGAGCGCGAGGTCGGTCGGTCTGCCGGGGAACTCGACGGTCGTTCCGGCGGGCGCGACGATCTGCGTCGTCGCGACGACATAGGTCCCGTCGCCCTGGGGCCCGACGACAGCGCTCTCGAGGAAGTCGGACGGCTGAAGGGAGCGGATCGCGGCGATGGCGGCTGATTCGGACGGCGTCGGAAGCGACTTTGCCGCGCAGCCGATCAGGACGGCGCAGGCAGCGAGCAAGACGGGGAACAGGCGTCGAGCAAGCATCGTCTCTCCTCTACCGGCGGTGGCGTGGCAGCGGCTTGAGAGGGATCGTTGCGCCATTGTCGCCGCGAGGGAGACAGGGATCAAGCGCTCTGTCGTCGGGCGCACGCGTTGCCGAGGGTGCGCCGTCCCAGTGCGCCGACCGTCGGGAGGGCAACTAGCTCCGAAGAGCCAGATCGAGCTGGCAGCGGTCCCAGAAGGACCGCCGCCAGAGAGCCTCTGTCACTTCCACTCCCAGATGTTCCACGTGCCGTTGCCGGCGGCGTCCACATCCCATTCGTAGACGCAAGCGACGCCGTTCAGGTTCGACAGTGGCGCCTGAGACGACTCGAAGTAGACGGCTCCCCGGAAGCTCACCGCGCCGCGTGTGTCGGTGAACTTGCCGACGCCATTGCCTCGCCATGTCGCCATACTGCCGTCCGATGTCATGACGACGCCTTGGCCCTCGCCGTACATCGTTCCGTCGGCTCGCACGATGCTCCAGTAAGTGCCCATCGTGGTTGCCGGTGCGCCTCCGACGATGCCCTCCCCAGCCACGGACGTCTCGATCTTCGGTCCAGCGGGATCGGACGGCAAGACGCGACGACCTGTGATGGTTGCGCTGAACTTGGCGGACTGGTTGCCAATCACGGTAAGTACCTCCTCAAGCGTGAGGACGGGTATCACCGCCTCACCGCGTTCACCTGGCGACAGACGAGTCGCCACCGGCTCGCTGATTTAACGTTACAGGTGAGATCGTACCAGTCGCCAACGCAGCGCACAACCCCTGGTTGGCAAAGTCTTCCGCGACCGCAATCTCGGCCCGCCTGCACAGGGGCTTGTCACGTGAATGGCTACCTGGCGTATACAGTGGATGTGCGGAGTCTCGCTAGATCGACAAGGGAAGACGATGCCTGCCTCAGACACGAACGTCCGAATCCGACTGATCGCCGTTGAACCGTTCGATCCCGGGGCTCACGCCGTCCAGTACGGCGTGCCCGACGCGAAGTACCGGAACCTCTACGAGGGCAAGGTCCTTTCAGACGGCATCCTGCAGTTCGACCTCATTCTTCGGACGCGTCGCCGTCATGGCTTGCATGGGGCGCCTGGCAGACGAGTGCCAGGTTCACACCAGGACGCGTTCGGGAAGGAATCGCCGGATGGCATCCCGTGTCTCCTGTGCCACTCCAAGGGCTATCGCCGCCTCGTCACGCGTGGGCTCAGGGCGCTCGTCGGGATACCGGACTTCCACGGCATAGCTGTTGAGTTCAGCACAGTCGGCGGCAGGAAGGGCTTCGGAGGACGGGTCCGAGAGCAACGGCGCAAGCTCCGTCAGATCGTGGGATCGGTAGAACCGCGTGCCCTCAAACGTCAGCAGAGCCTTCAGGTATTTCGCGATGCATTGGTGGGCGTGGAAGCAGATGGTGTCGAACGGGCACACATCGTCGTCCAACGAGAAGGTATGCTGCGCCGTGATGAGATCGTGTTCTGCCTTCCGGGCCCATCGGTGGACGGCATCGAGGATCTCAGGAGGCCGCCGCGTCATAGACCACCACGCCTTCTCGGACCGCCTCGCCGATGACGCTCCCCGGGATGTACTGCTCGCGCAGCGTCTCGTCGTGGGTTGCGACGATGATGTCCTTCGGCAGTCCGCTGCCTGCGAGCAGGCGGTAGATCTCGGCGGTCTTGCGGCGCTTGGGCGTCGCATCCCTCAGAATGACGAGCAGATCGACGTCACTGTCGGGTCCGGCGGTTCCCCGGGCGTAGGAGCCGAACAGGATGATGCGGTCGGGACGGACTTCGTCGCGGATGCGCCGCACCATCTCGGTGATCTTCTCGCGCGCCTGCTGTTCGTGGGTGGGGGCGGCTCGGTCGCGCATCGTCTCACGGCGTCTCTGGGTGTGAGCCTCGCGCGGGAACGGAAAGTCCTGCTAAGGCACGATCCGCAGGAGACTACGGATGGTCGGGGCGACTGGATTTGAACCAGCGACCCTCTGCTCCCAAAGCAGATTTCGGCGTTTCGATTCCGTTCGACGTAGTTCGGGGTATTCGACCAAAGACCGCTCCTTGACTACGTTTCGCGGCACTGCGACTTCGATTCCGTTCCCGCCATTTCGACCCGTTTCGTGCGGGCTGTTGTGACAATCGCGTGGCAAACGGATGCGATCAATCGACTTGGATGACGCAAGGGCGAATTCGCGACATTGACTGCCTCCGTTCGCGTGGTATGCTTCTGTCAGAACATTGACCGCCCACGATATCACTGCGTAGAAGGGACAAGCCATGTCCACATCCGTCGCCGAATCCAAGACGAAATATCCCTATATCACACGAAAGAAAGGGGTTTGCCGCGGGAAACCGATCATTCGGGGAACCCGCATCAAGGTGTCGCACATCGTTACCGAATACGAGTTGATGGGCTGGACGCCGGACGAGATCGTCGCTGCGCATTCGCACCTGACGCTCGCGCAGGTTCACGACGCCCTCTCCTATTACTACGACCACGCGGAGGAGATAAACGCCGAAATCCGCGAGGACGAGGTGTTCGTGCGCGAAATGGAGAAGCAACATCCGCGCTCGATACTGGAGGAGAAGCGACGTGCCGCTTCGACTCTACACCGATGAACACGTTCCAACCGTGATCGCCGAACAACTCAGACGCCGAGGCATCGATGCGGAGTCGGCAAGGGATGCCGGTAATCTCGGACTTCTCGACGAAGATCAACTGGCATATGCCACGCACCGACAGGCGGTGCTGTTCACCCACGACACCGACTTTCTCCGGCTCGCAAGCGAATGGAAGCAATCGGGCAAAGAGCACTGGGGGATCCTGTTCGCCCCAGCGCGTCGCTACAGCATCGGTGAATCCATTCGTCGTCTCGTGGAGTACGCGTTGCTCCTCGATGCCGAGGATATGCGCAATTGTGTGGAGTTCCTCGGACCCGTCGGAAACGACGGGGTTTCTTATTTCCACCCCAAGTGAAAAGCCCTATGAAGATCCATAGGGCGTTGTATTTTCGTGCGGTGAGTCAGAACCGCGCTCCCAGACACTTCCGGGAGTGTTCGCAGTTGTGGCAGCCGTAAACGTATTCCAGGTTCCGGAAGAACAGTCCCGTCTCGATGGAGCGGACGATGCCCTCCGCCATCTCCATCAGGAACTGGAAGTCCGCGAGTGAGCGGGTCGTCTCCAACACCTGTATCTTCGGAACCTTCGTCTTCACGAGGGTCACCAGATACAGATGCTCCGCAGGCCCGCCGTAGAGATACTCTCGTAGGCGAGAGCGTAGGCGGTGAGTTGCACGGAGATGTCGGCTTCGCCTTGCGAGTAGGAACGCCCGGCGGTCTTGAACTCGTAGAGACATCGGTTCGACACGAGGTCTATCCGACCGGTGAGCGTGTGGTCGAGGGAGCCTGCGCCGGTCGTCGGGTCGAGAAGCGGCACCTGAAACAGGAGTTCCACGTCGTCGGCCTTGGCTGCTGCGAACTGCGAGACGTATTCCTCACACAGCGCCTTTGCCTTCTCGACGAGTTTCGCCCCTTCAAGCGACCTGAAGCGGACTTCCCGCTGATGCTCCTCGGCGTCTTTGACAAGGGCGTCCCAGTATCTCTGCCACTCCGCGAACATCCGGTCTGCGGTCAGGTTGTTCTTTGAGCAGTGGTATTCGGCGATGGCGAAGTGCATCGCCTCCCCGAACGCCATGTCCGCCGACGTGAACTCCGGCTTCTCCAGAAGCACGTAGCGGTAGCGATACAACTGCGGACATGCGAGATACGTCCGCAGGCGGCTGATGGAGATCTCCATCCGTCTACTCCTTTACGAAAGAAGGGACGAACAAGCGTCCGTCCCTGTGGTGTCTGTGGTTGACCGCGTGCGAGCCGTCAGAACGGGACTTCGTCCTCCTCAGGGGAATCCGCAGAGGCGGCATTCTTCTTCAGGGCGGCGATGAGCCCGGACGCCTGCGTCTTGTTGGGGCTCGGAACGTCCGTCTTGAAGAGTTTCCGGGAGAGGGCGTTCACCTCATCCGCCGACCATCCGAGCTCCGTCCGCAGCTTGCGGATGAAACCCAGTTGGGCGTCGGAGATGCCGCCGCTCGTCTTCGAGGTCGCGCGCTCAGGTGCATCGTTACCGGTGCTCGGCTTCTCTTCGTCGTCCATCTCGGACAGGTAGAGGCCGATGCCGAACAATTGACACGCCTTCTTGAACGCCGTCGAGATGGCGGACTTCGCGTCATCTCCGAGGGGGATGAGGTTTCCATCCTTATCGCGGGTGAGGCGCTTCCCGCCGGCCTGCGTCTTCGTGACGCCATCTGCCGCTACGGAGACGACGGCGATCACCTCATCGTCATGGAAGTCGAGTTTCACGACCTGACACGACCAGCGGTAGTCGAAGACTTCGTTCATCCGACGGACATAGGCGGGCGTCGCCACGTAGGTGAGCAGCTTGCCGTAGGAACCGGGCTTCTGCTGGAGGTCATCCCGGTCGAAGGGTTTTTCGATGAGCTCGATGTTCACCGTACGGACTCCTTTCGGTGAGAACGGTTTTGCTTTGAGGGTTTCGGACGATTCTGCGAAGGGCGGATTCAACGGGCGTCGGGCGGGCGGAGCGCCTTCGCCATTCGCTTCATGGCGGCGACGCCCCGGAATGCGCGCACTTTGGCGGTGATGGGGTTGCAGTCCATCGCGTGGGCAAGTTCGCGGATGGACAGGTCGCCGAGATGGCAAAGCCGCACGGCGAGACGGTTCCTCTCCGAAGGAATCGCTCCGATGAGTCCGAGAAGAAGCGCGCGCTCCTCGTTCGCTATGGCTGCCGCATCGGGAAGCGGCTTCGGATCTATCGTGTCGGCGAACGGAACGGGATGATTTCGGCGGGCTTTTCTGCGCCGTACGTCCACGGCGACGTTGTGAAAGACCGTTCCGGCCCAGGCGGCGAACCGCCAGTCGTCACCTTCCGCGTCGCACAGGTGGAGTTTCTGCCACAGCCGCAGGCGCATCTCTTGAAGAGTGTCTTCAAGGTCGCCTTCATCCGCGTTGCCGTAGCGCCATGCCATCGCGGCGGCGAGCCCCTCGACGGAGCGGAAAAGACAGACAAAAGCGGCTTCATCGCTTTCTCTGGCTCTGGCGATCAGTTCCGCCTGTGTCATGGGGGTCTCCTAACGAAACAGATAGGGGCACTGCTCTTTGAGCGAGACGTAACCTTCCCTTCCGACCACGAGATGGTCGACGATGGGGATGTCGAGGAGTCTCGACGCTTTGTAGAGGTTCTGGGTGGCTTTCAGGTCTTCTTCGGAAGGAGTCGGGTCGCCCGAAGGATGGCAGTGGACGAGCACGATCGCCGAGGCGTTCTGTTGCACCGCCACGCGGAACACGTCGCGAGGATAAAGCAAGGTGGCGTTCGCCGTGCCCTTCGAGACGACCTCGACGTGCGCCGCGTAGAGTTTGGCGTTGAGGCAGAGCACGACGCCGTGTTCCTGCGGCAGATCCTCCATTGCCTTTCGCACGTATTCATAGATGGCTCTTGGAGAGTCCAGTTGCCGGGATTTCTTCGGGAAGGGAAGGTTCAAGAGAGTCGGCTGCGCGGTGTAGGCGGGTCTGGATTCGGCGAGGAGACGGTCCACTTTGGCAGTCAGTTCGCGCAGCGCCGCGAGAACGTCCTGCTCCATCGGCGGCTCCTTTCGCGGAGTCGTCAGTAATTATCAGGTCGGAGGAAGGTGATGCCGTCTCCATCCCAGATCACCCAGACCTTGTCCTTCTCGACGACGCGGAGTTTCCGGTAGCCTTCGCCTTCCGAGTCGGGTGTGTTCAGGAGGGCGAAGCCCTGGCGGATGAACGCTCCCCGCTTTTCAATGTCGGGGTATTCGGCGAGCAGGTTCGCCGTGAAGCAGACGCCGATCTTCTCGTCGTCCACTTCGGCATATCCGACGGCATCTCGCGCTCTGGCGGCGGGAACCCGGAACGGACATCATCGCGCCCCTTCTCCCGACGCCCGCAGAAATCGAGGCGAAGATGACGCCGGAGATGTTCGTCGTGTCCGCCCGCGTCTTCGGTTCGGGCGAAGCGACCGTGCGCGGACTCTACAACGCCTTCATCGGAGCGTTCCCGACGTGGGAACAACGGCTCGTGTGGAACCACCGTCCCGTCGGGCGCGACGAGTGGCTTGGGCGACGCTCGCGCGGCGAAGGACTGCTCTTGAACGCCGATGAAATGGCGGCTTTGGCTTCCTTCCCGTCTCCTGTAGTTCGCAGTTCGCTCTTGGAGCGGGCGCGGTTGCCGCACCTCATCGCCCAACGCGACTTCACGAGGAGGCATCACCCATGATAAACGAGAGGGGAACCCCCTTCTTCCCGATCGGCTACACCTTCTCTCGCTCCGTTCCCGATCCCGTCGGACTACCGCTCTCCATCCTGAACCAGCATCTCTTGGTTGGCGGCGCGAGCGGCAGCGGCAAGAGCACGAGCGTTCTGAACCTCGCTCTCGGCTTCCAACGATACGGCGGTGTCGCTTTCTTCGACACGAAAGGCGACGAATCCGCCGAACTGATCCGGAGGATTCCCTACGATGAACGTCATCGCCTGAGTGTTATCCGTGTCAAGGATACCCCCGAAACTCTGAATCTGCTCGATACGAGCGGCTCGATCTACCGCGACGAGTACCGTCTGTGCGCCGACCTCTCGCAGATCGTAGACGACACCTCCGAAGAGCGCGCGACCAAGCAGACGCCCCGACAAGTCCGCTATCTCCGACAGGTGCTCTACGCCGTCCTTCGCGGCGCGCCGCTGATCGGCAATGGCATGCCGTCGTTGATCGACGTGAAGCAGTTTCTAGCGTCCAAGCTGTTCCGAAGCCGGATGCTCGACGCGCTACGCCGAATCCTGCACATGGACGACCGCCTGCCGGAGATCGTCGAGCAGATCGACGTCGCTGTCCGGTCCGGCGGTTCCCCGGGCGTAGGAGCCGAACAGGATGATGCGGTCGGGACGGATTTCGTCGCGGATGCGCCGCACCATCTCGGTGATCTTCTCGCGCGCCTGCTGTTCGTGGGTGGGGGCGGCTCGGTCGCTCATCGTCTCACGGCATCTCTGGGTGTGAGTCTCGCGGGAACGGAAAGTCCTGCTAAGGCACGATCCGCAGGAGACTACGGATGGTCGGGGCGACTGGATTTGAACCAGCGACCCTCTGCTCCCAAAGCAGATGTGGCGACTTCTCAACAGTTCCGTATAGTTCACGAAATCCAGTGCCAATGCGGGTTTTCAGCGGGTTCGGTTCCAGTCCGTTGCAGCCGATTTCAGCCCGCTTCACACGCGGTTTGGACACCGGACGGACACCAGACATTTGACAGTCCTCGTTCGAATCACCAGCTCTCGCCGCCCCTGCTCCGAAGCAGGAGTGACCGATTCAGGACGGTTCAGGATAGCTCATTCCGTTCAACGGCCATCGGGGTTTTCGGACGCTCTGCCTTCTATCCGTTTCCGTCTGTTTCAGGCGGTTTCACATCGGGTATGGAGCCCGGATGGCATCCGGTACTTAACGAAGAAACGCCGGATTCTGAGAAAGATTCGAGAAATCGAATATTCGGCGTAGTTCCTCATAGAACCCGATAAGGTCGGAAATCGAGAACTGTATCTGCGACCCAATGTCGTTGGTGCTCGTCTCAAATGACCTCCCGCGATAGACAAAATCTAGTTTGTTCCTTGCGTTGTGATTGCCGTCGTAGTGGACTACCGAATTTCGGATCTGACGGAAGAACTTCAAGAACGCGGCGTCTTGTTTTGACACGTATCGATTCAAGAGACAGATCGCACCATCGTAAGTGTTATTGTTGAATTCCGGTTCCGGCGGGATTTTATTGTCGAGGATATTCCGTACTATGATCAGCTGACGCGATGTAACTAGATATAGGTCGTTTAGATATGAACGGCGTATCTCCGTCAAAAAGGGGTCATAAAGTGGACGTAACGCTGTGTTCGTCGTTCGTATCTCGATCACGCGTTTTGGCGGATTGTAGTTTGGATCAGTGAAGTTTGGGTCAAAGAAGAATGTTCTGTCGCATTGGGGCGAAATAACGAATAGCCAGATCAGCTTCAGGCGAAAGATCTCGTTAACGCTATCGAGGTGCGATGCAAGAAGATTGAGTTGTTGATGAATCACTTGGGATTTCATCGCATACGTCATCCTGAGTGACCGCCCGAAAAAGCTCCGGGCCAGCCGCCATGCTCCTCAATCACCTCATCAATCTCCCTCATGATGCGAATCGTCTCGTGGAGAGCGACGACGATGCGGTGATAGTGTTCGATATCCTCAGGTGAGAGGAAGCGACCTTTGCGGTCTTTGAGCCATTTCGCGCAGACCTGATAGCCGCCGATGTGGAGCGTTCAGTGACGGTCACAGACAGCGGACGGCCAGCGCGGCACAAGACCCAACGTGCGGCCGCCAGGGCCCGGGATGGTCGGGGCGACTGGATTTGAACCAGCGACCCTCTGCTCCCAAAGCAGATGCGCTACCGGGCTGCGCTACGCCCCGACACCACACATGGTAGCGACACGCTCCACGGCATTCAAGCTGGTGCGGCATTCGGCGCAAGCTCGGACAGCA
Organism: Candidatus Poribacteria bacterium; assembly: GCA_016866785.1. Taxonomy (NCBI): domain Bacteria; phylum Candidatus Poribacteria; species Candidatus Poribacteria bacterium. Next base: position 1,648 of record VGLH01000016.1, on the reverse strand, counting down.
GCGGCGCGAGGCGAGCCAACGCCTGCGAGCGGTGGCTGATCTGGTTCTTGGTCACGGCTCCCAGCTCCGACATCGTCAGACCGATTCCCGGGATTTCGAACACGGGATCGTACCCGAACCCGCTGGCTCCTCGCGGATAGGGCGCGATCCTTCCCTCGCAGTAGCCCTCGACGATCCGTGTCTCCTCACCCTGGCGAGCCAACGCGACGACGCACACAAAGCGCGCGCTCCGTTCGCCCCTCGGGACGTCCGACATCGCGTCGAGCAGCTTCCTGACGTGCGCGGTATCGGGAGCTCCCTCTCCCGCGTATCGCGCCGAGCGAACCCCCGGCTTGCCGCCCAGCGCATCGACGACGAGCCCCGAATCGTCGGCGATGACCCACTCGTCGACGACGGCGGCGACGGCTTCCGCCTTGAGGCGCGCGTTTTCGGCGAACGTCGCGCCGGTCTCTTCGGGCATGACGACTTGCTGATAGTCCGACGCCGCGCGCAGGTCGATCCGGCTGAGCCCCAGGAGAGCCAGGATCGCTCGCACTTCACCGAGCTTGTGAGGGTTGCCCGTGGCGAGAACGAGTCTCACTTGGACGGTCCGAGGGCGCGCTGCTGCACGTCGATCAACTGTGTGATGCCGTGCTGGGCGAGAGCGAGCATCTCGTCCATCTGGGCGCGCGTGAAGGGGTCCTGCTCCGCCGTACCCTGGAGCTCGACGAACGCGCCCTTCTGCGTCATGACGACGTTCATATCCACGTCGGCGGCGGAGTCCTCGCGGTAGCAGAGGTCGAGGACGGGCGTGCCGTTAACGATCCCGACACTCGTCGCCGCGACGAATGCGTTGATCGGGACCGCGTCGATCTTCTCCTGATCGACGAGATAGGCGCAGGCGTCCATCAGCGCGACGAACGCGCCCGTGATCGACGCCGTGCGCGTGCCGCCGTCCGCCTGGAGCACGTCGCAGTCGAGCCAAATCGTGCGTTCGCCGAGGGCGTCCAGGTCGGTGACGCTCCGCAAAGCGCGTCCGATGAGCCGCTGAATCTCATGCGTCCGTCCGCCGACACGTCCCCTCGACGACTCGCGCGACGAACGCTCCGGCGTCGACCCCGGCAGCATCGAGTACTCGGCGGTGACCCACCCACGGCCCCGGACGTTCTGCTCCTCCATGAACCTCGGCGGGCGGTCGTCGATGGACGCCGTGCAGAGAACCTGCGTGTCGCCGACGCTGATCAAGACGGAGCCCGGCGCGAACTTCGTGAACCGACGGACGATGCTGACGGGTCGGAGCTCGTTGGGTTGCCGACCGTCCACGCGTGCCATGCGACGTTCCTTTCGTCTCCGGTCGCTCGTTAGGGAACCAATCGGGCTTTCCAGCCGGCGAGGAATCCGCCGTCCACGGTGAGAACCTGCCCAGTGATGTAGGAGGCGGCATCCGACGCCAGGAACGCGGCGACCTCCGCCAGGTCCTCACCCTCGCCGGAGCGACCGAGCGGGAGCCGGTCGATCAGCTCGGAATGCCAGGCTGGCTGCCGGAAGAGGGCCCGATTCAGGTCGGTCTCGAACCATCCCGGCGCGATGCAGTTGACGGTGATGCCGTGCGCGCCCCATTCGATGGCGAGGCTCTTCGTGATGCCGACGACGCCGGTCTTGGTTGCCG
>VGLH01000015.1 GCA_016866785.1 Candidatus Poribacteria bacterium | reverse complement strand
ATGTCGCGCTCGAAGTAGGGCTCGACGATGTGGTGGGCGAGGAGGGACTCGAACCCTCACGGGGGTGAACCCAATAGATCCTAAGTCTATCTTGTCTACCAGTTCCAACACTCGCCCTTCGTGTCGATGCGGGAGACGGAAGGCGAGCAATGGACAGAGCCGTCTCCCCTGCGCGTTCTGCCCAGCATGGTAGCAAATCCCCGATGGCGGGACAACCGAATGTGCCGAAACCAGCCACGGTGCGGCTTTTCCGGGCTGATCGTCCCTCAGAACCGAACGCGCACCAGCGGCACGGAGACGCCCTCGCCCGTCGCCTGGCTCATCGCGAAGGCGGAGACAACGTCGCCCGGCGACGCGAACGTCACGCGCCGGTCGTTCGCCGACGCGGGCATGTCGCCGAGAGCTCTCGTGAACCCGAGCTCCGCCGCCGTTGGGAACGGAACCCACGGTCCGTCGGCGCGCGCGACCACGCGCTCCGCTGTCCGAGTCACGCGATGCACGATCGCGAACGCCGCCGCCCCGCCAGCCGTTGCCGCGAGCAGATAAGGACGACTGTCGTCACTCTCGGTGAGGACGTAGACCATCCCTGCCCCGAACAAGCCGCCGGCGACGGTCCCGGTCCAGAGCAGCGCCGCCCGCTGGAGGGAGTACTCCTCGCGGTCCGTCAACCGATACACGATGGCGAGTCCAGCCGGGAATCCCAGCAGGCTCGCCCACACATACGGCTTGCCGTTCTCGCGAACCGCGTCCCCGTCGGCGAGCCGTACGGCGGTGATGCCGCTGAACGCCCCCATCGCCCCGCCCAAGGCGAGCGACCACACCCTCCCCTGCGTGACCGACTCGTTCTGAGCGAGCCGATGCCCCAGCCATCCACCGACGGGGATCAACGCGGCACTGCTCGCGAGGTACATCCGCCGCTCTTTGTCGCCGGAGTTGTCGCTGGCTCCCGCGAGATAGGCTCCGGCAACCCCGTACGCCGCCCCGACGGCGCTCCCCAGCAACGTACCGTCGCCCTCGGCGCTCGTTACATCGCCGTCCTTGGTCAGGAAGTGCATCGCCGCTACGCCCGCCGGGAGTCCCACCATCATACCGACCGAGCGCGTCCGATCGGGACCCTCGGGGTCTTCGAGAAACTCCACGCCCTCCTCCGTCACCGACCGGATGCGTTCGTCCGTCCACAGCGACGGGATGAGTCCGTAGTAGAGCCCGATGTAAGAGCCGGTCGTCAGCATCGTGGCGTAGCCGTTGCCCCGGTCATACCCCTGCGTGCCGTACATCCCGCCCGCGAACCCAGCCCCGCTGCCGAGCATGAACAAGCCGATCCTCGTGCGCGTCTCGTCAACGCCCAGAAGCTCCGAAAGCTCTGTGCCGTAGACGAACAAGCCGTAGATCGTACTGTGGAGAACCAGGCTGAGACGACCATCGGAGCCGCCGACGCCCGACCGCGACTGCCCGGTCGTCACCAGGGCGCGGCGCATCCGCTCCAAGTCCTCCGATGCGATCCGCACGCGCTCCAGCCACCGCTGACCGGATCGCTCGTAGACGACGTTCAGGACGTAGCCGTCGGGCGACTGCGTGACGAACGCGCGAATGAACCCCTCGACGTCCTTGAACGCGTTGAACCGCAGCCGCTCTTCGGCATCCAGCTCGTGCCCGACGACGGGGTTGAGCGGGATGATCTCCTGAGCCTCCTGGCTCCAGAGCATGCTTTGCGCCGACACCCAACCCAACCACACGAGAGCGCAGATCACGCGTCGCATGGAACCACTCTCATTCCGGCGTTCGATTCGCCTTTGGTGTCGATCCGGTGCCATTCACCCACGTACGCAACTCGGCATGGCTCGGCTTGAGGGCGAGCGCGCTCCGAGCGAGCGCCTGCGCCTCCTCCGGGTAGCGCGGCGTCGCGCTGCGCGATGCCTGGAGTGCGCAGTCCTGAACGACTTGGATCGTCATCGGATCGTTCGGAGTCGATGCGACCATCTCGACGAAGCGAGAGACATCCGCCTTGCGCGGACGCTTCGCGATCTTCGCCGTAAGATCGTAGACCTCCGCGCGGAAGGCGGCGCGTTCCATCTCCGGCGACGGTCGCTCCTTCGCCGCCTTGTTGAGCCGCTTCACCGCGAGATCGAAGTTGCTCTGGGTCGAACGCTCATCGGCGTTCAGAAGCAACGCCTTTCCGAGCGTATCGACCGCCTGAACGGGTTTCTCCGTCGCAAGATACAGATAGCCGATCATCCCATAGACCGCACCGGTACGCGCACTGTCCGGGACCAGCTCGAACTGCTCCAGCGCCTTGGCGAACTGCCCCTTCTGGAGCGCTTCGTTACCCGCGGTCAGGTACAGGTTCACCAGAGCGCTCTGTGCCCAGGCGTCCGACGGATTGCGCTTGAGGACCTCCCCGTACGCTCGCGCGGCGTCGTCGGTTCGTTTGCCGCGCGCATAGGTCTGCCCGAGACTGCGGTAGAGGTCGAGGTGGTCCGCATCGAGAGCCAACCCCTTCTGGAACTGATCGACCGCTGCCGTGACGTTTCCCGTTTTATCCAGCTCGACACCGTACTGGTGATGCGTCACCAGCAGGTTCTTCCGAATGACCGCGTCGTCTGGGTCGATCTGTCGGGCGCGCCGGAACGCTTCGATGGCGGCTGGGTAGTCGCCTCGCCGCGAATGCAGCACGCCGATGCGTACTTCCGTCGCCGCTGAACGCTCCAGCCGCGCGTGCTTCTCCAACAGCGCCAGCGCGCGATTCGGGTCCGAGCCCTCCACGGCGTTCGCCCATTGGAGGATCGCCGCGCCGTAGTTCCTCTTGGCGGTCTCCAGAGCCGGGTCGTAGCGCAAGGCTGCCTCGAAGTGTCCGGCAGCCTGCTCCCATCGCTCGCGAGCCGCCTCCGAGACCCCCAGGTTGTTGTAGGTTCTTCCAAGTCCGGCTCGGACGTCTGCGTTTCCCGGCTGCTGAGCGAGCAGCGCCTCCAAGATGCGCACCGCCTCGGCGTCCTTGCCCAGGTGGTTCAGGACAACACTCAGCCGGAGCGTCGAGCCGACGTCGCGCGGATCGAGCTCGACGGCGCGGCGCAGCAGGGCTTCGGCGCCTGCGTACTCGCCGACCTCCGCCAATCGGTCCGATTCGGCAACGCACAGGCGGATCAGGTTCCTTCGAGCCACCTCGAACGTCGGGTCCAGCCGCAGCGACCGTTCCAGCGCAGAGATCGCCTCGTGGACCTCGCCGCGCTCGTAGAATACGCGCGCCGCGTTGTTGTAGGCTTCGGGCGACTGGACCCCCGCCTGCTCGACGCTCTGGATCGCCTCGTCGGCTCTGCCGGCATCCAGATAGGCACGAACCAGGCGCTCCGCGGCGTCCTGATGAGTGGCATCCAGCTCGAGTGTCTGCAGAAACTGGTCGATCGCCGCGTCGTGGTTGCCGCGATCCAGCAACAGGTTCCCCAGCAGGAAGTGCGTCTCGACATCCGCCGGTTCCCGCGCCAAACGGTCTTTCAGCACGCCGATCGCTGCGTCGTGAAGCGAAGAGCCCGGCGGCAGTGCGTAGAGACGGCGTAGCGTCTCGACATCGCGTCGAGTGGGCGCTTGCGCATCTGTGGACGGCGACATGACATCCTCGGGGGCTCCGCTGTGACCCCACAGCCCGAACGCATGTCCCAACTCATGCAGGCAGACGGAGAGCATCTTCTCGCGCGTGAGACGCCTGCCCGTGGAAGCGTCTGTGACGCCGATCTCCATCTCGACGCGGAACGTGTCCGCCGTGGGGCGGATGAGCGTCGTCTTGCCGAGATGGGCTTCCTGCGCGCGTCCCCGTATCCGCGTGACCCATGTGACCGGCAAATCCACGGATGTGCTGGAGTTGTCGACAAAGACGCATCGCACGAGCCCATCTGATTCCTTCGTCCAGAGCTCAACCGCCTGGCGGAATACGTCGTCATATCCGGAGTCGCGCAGTCCTTCGGGCAAGGTGGCGAGCCGGATGGCGACGGGCATCCGGTCGAAGCGCGTCACACGACCGTCCGAGTAGACGACGCTCACCGCGAGGTAGTCATCGGATGCCGACAGAGCCGCCGTCCCAAGGAACGCCCACAGCAACGCGGAGACCCCGATGGAGGCCCTGATCAGGCGCCGCAACGACGACATACTGTATCCTTTTGCACAAGCACAGACAGAAGAATCAGACGTCCGCGATACGCATCCTGGTGTGACAGAGCGTGACAGAGCCTGCTCGAACGCTGCTGTGAGCTGAACGCACGGGCAACGACGCTACCTGGTTCCATCACGTCGCTGCTTGGGCACGACTGTTGCGTTGCTTGGGCACGACTGTTGCGTATTGACAGTTACGTATGGTTGTGCACGTTCGCTGCGACAAGTTCGGTGGTATAGTATCGACGGTGCTGCGGCGCTATCAGCTTATGGAGCAACCCGAATATGGCTGAAGAGACCATCGACGGCATTACATACCTCAGCCTCAAGGACGTGGCTCGCGTCCTGAGCAAGCAAGAGGCAGCCCTCCGCGCGCGCATCAAGCGAGGCAGCCTCGCCGCGGTTCAGAGACCGATGGCGACAGGGCAAGGGAAGTCCAAGCGATTCCGCTACATGATTCCCTTCGAATCCGTCAAGGAAGAGCTCGCTTCCGACGTGCGGAAGGACCCCGTTCTCCAAAAGCCCCTCGCGGAAGGAGACGAGCCGAACCTCTACCAGATGCTGTGGGCGATTCTCGCTCAGCATCGGGATGGGCTCGCGATCAGCGAACTCCAGTGGCAGCTCGAGCGGTACCATGGACTGAGCTTCAGCGTGGAGAGCATCGGCGAGTTCCTCGCGGCGTTCGCAGAGTTCTCCGAAACCAACGGTCTGTGCCGCCTGCGCCATACCGCTTCCTACGACGCGGCGTCTGCGAAGCCGACGCCCATCGTCCGGGAGCATGTCCGAAGTTCTGACGCGTCTGAAGCCATGATTCGCCAGTTCGAGACACGCCTCAACACGCTCGAATCGAAGATCGAACTGCTCATCCAGTTGTTGAGCAAGCGTCTCACCTAGACCGCCGAAGCCCGCTGCGTTCCCCGAGCAGCTCCTGCGCGAGCAACTCCGCATCCGTGGACACGCGTAGGCAACTCTCCTGATCGATCAGGCTCCACAGCAGGGGGTCTCCCCGCAACAGTCGCGCGCTCCCCAGCAAGATGCACTTCGCTTTTGCGCGAGTCACGCTCACGTTCAGGCGGTTCGGGTTCGTCAGGAAGTCGGTCAGCCGATCCCTCCGCGCCGTCGACAGGATGATGACGGATTTCTCTCTCCCCTGGAACGCATCGACCGTCCCGCATTCGAACGTCGGCAGGTCGGCGAGCTCCCGCTGCAGCAGCGCCAACTGGTTCCGATACGGCGTGATACAGCCGACGCTCTCGATGCCGAGCTGCGACAGCCCTCGCGCCAGCACGGCGGCTACGCGAGCCTCTGCCGCTGACGCATTGGGAACCGAGTCCCCTCCCGACTCGACGTCCAAGAATACGAACGCGTAACGAGGGTCCAGGATCCTACGTAGTTGGTCCCATCCCGGCTGATCCTGCGCGCGACCCAGTTCCGGGAGCCCTGCGTAGGTCGTCGACGACGCGTCCAGGCGGTTGCCGTAGAACTGCTTGGACGCCCATGCGCCGATGTCGGGATGCATGCGGTACTGCTGTGTCAGCAGCGCGAGACAGTCATCGTCCCCGCGTTCGCGCAACAGCCGGTTCAGGCGCTCGAACAGGGACGTGCCCAGCCCCCCGACGCCCAACGCATGCAGCGGCTCCGGGATTTCCGCGTCAGTATCGGGCGCATCGGCGGCAATCGGGCTCAACTGCTTCTCGTCCCCGACTAGAATCCCCTTCCTGCCCAGCGTCAGCAGCGCCGCCGCGAACGGCTCCGTGAGCTGCGTCGCCTCGTCGATCAGCACGACGTCGAACAGGGGCTCGTCCGTCTCCTCGGCGATCCACGGCGAGCGCAGCAGCGAGTGCGCCGTCCCGACGAACACCGGAACCGATTCGACGTGCTCCCGCAGCGCTTCGATATCCGTGAACGCCTCTCCGAGCGTGTGCGCGAAGCAGCGTCGCGGGTCGAACCCGTGTCTGCGGATCGATTCAAACATCCGCTCGCACGCGCCCGGAGGGTTCCCCAGCCGGAGGAAGGGGATCATCGTGTCCGAGCCCTCTCCGATGAGGCGCTCGACGACGTTGTCGATGGCGTTGTTCGTGAATCCCGCCACCAACACGCGGCAGCCCTGCCGCACGAACGCATCGACAATGGCGTGGATGGTCGCTGTCTTGCCGGTTCCCGGAGGTCCCGTGATCGACAGGAATCCCGCGTCGTCGAACGCTGCCACCAGCGCGCGTGTCTGCTGGGCGTTCAGGCGATGACCCGCAGCCACTGGCTTGGGCTCGCCCGTCGGCTCCGCGAAGAGCCGTCCCTGGCGGCGAGGAATGGAACCCCCCAGCACGATCCCCTTCATCGCCCCGTTCTTGGAGCGAATGAACAGGTTCAGCGCCCGTTGCAGCGCGTCGGTGCTTCTCAGGCTAGGAAGCGGGTCGATGTGCCAGACCGTGCCGATCTGCTGAACCAGGTGCTTGCCGCGCGACCGGACGTTTCCTTCCACAACGATCTCGTCGCGGTTCATCTCGACGACCGAGCCGCGGACGATCTCGCTCACGCGCCGGATGTCGCCGTGATGGATCAGCACGTCGCTTCCCGCCGAGAACTCCGCGACGCTCGCCTCGAACCGGAAGCGGAGCACGTCGCCGTCCACGCTGCAGAGCTCGGCGTTCTCAATGCGATGTTCGGCTCGAATGCCGTACGCCGTCGCGTCGGCGCCCTCCTCGCGCAGCGCCGTCTCGAGCAGCGGCGCGAAGTACGCCTGCTGCATCGCCCGCTGCTCGCGCAAGATCATCCTCGTCCAGTGCTGGTAATACTGGGTTTCCAGCGAGGAGAGCGGTTCCCCTTCCAGGTCGCGGCGCTCGCCGTGCCGCGCGGTCGTCGTCCGACACTCCCCGTGGAGGTACGGCTCTGCCTGACGGCACTGGCGGCACTTGGCGGTCTGATACCCGAAGTAGGGGTACTCCTCCGGCAGGGGTTCGCCGGGGGCGCGCGGAGCGATCAGAGCATCCTTGAGTCGCAGCAGTTCGTTTCGGATGCTCGTCAGGTGGGCGTAGCCTGTGGCGGGGTCGGGTCGCTGGAACCTCCCCGTCGCGCCGACGATCAGTTGGGCGTCGATCTCGTCAGCCCCGACCTCGCCCTGAGCGCCGCGTCGCTCTTCGCTCAGGATGGCTGCGTAGGCTTGAAGCTGAAGCAGATCGCCGGGACGAACGTGACCCGTCTTCAGCTCGTACGCCGCCAGCCGATCGGACTCGGACGTGAAAAGCGCGTCCACCCTTCCGGAGAGCCCCAGCTCATACGACCAGCGCGAGGATTCCAGCTCCCGTCCCGGTCGTGACAGCATCCCTTCTCGCGCGACGGCGCGGCGGATCCGCTCGAAGGTCTTGCCGACATCGGCTCGGAACCCGTCATACTCCGCGTTTGTCGGCAGGAGGAAGGCGAACGACAGACAGGATTCGCGCCAGTGCCGCTCCCACAGCTCTTCGAACGACGTCTCCGGGTGAGCCAGGTGCTCGCCGAACAACTGGTGCAGAACGGTTCCACGGAGCATCGGAAGCGAGAGAACCCCCTGCGAGTAGACGATCCGGTGGAGATACGCCCGCGAGCAATGATGGCTGCTGCTCACGTGCGTCACGTCCACCAGCTCGAACGGACGCACGACCATGTAGCTGCGGAAATCCGCCTCGAACGACTGCGACCCGATGTCTCGCGCCAGCACGCCGTAGATGGACGCCATGGGAACCGCATCCAGCGACCGCAGCGAAGTCAATGACGAGAACATCGACCGGTTCGTCTTCTCGCCGACCCGCACATGGAAGGCGCTCTCCGTCGCCCCGACGAACGAAGCCACCGCGACGTTCTCCCGCCTCTCGGCGTCCCACGTTTCCGCGACCTCCAGCAGCCGCGCGTACTGCATCTGGTAGCGCGCCTCCGGTCCCGGCGCGTGGGCGAATCGGTACGGCATCAGTGTCCCGCGGCGACCGCGCTCGAAGGCGTTCCACAGATCGATGATTCCCTGCGCCGTCGGGCGGTGGGACGGTTCCGGCGACAGGCACATCCGCAGGAGCGCGGGAAGGAACGGCGGGAGGCGGAGCGACCGCCAGTCGCATCGCTCTAGCCACTCGTCCATGGCGCTGTGGACGCGTTCCAGCGCTTTCGGCGGGGCTTGCGTCTCGCTGAGCGATTCCAGGACGTTCTCAGTCAGGAGGCTGCGGACCGAACGCCCGGTCGCCGTCTCCAACAGGAGCACGCCGAACGCGTAGATGTCTGCTCGGTCGGTCAGCGGCTGGGAGCTCGCGCGGTACGCCTCGGGAGGGATGTACGGAACGGTTCCCTGGAACCGCCTCTCGCCGATCAGCGTCCGCAGACCGAAGTCGGCGAGCAGATACCGGACCGAATCCTCTTCCGCCTCGGTGACGAGGACGTTCTCCGGCTTCAGATCGCCGTGGACGAACCCGCCACGGTGCAGGTGATCCAGCCCGCGCGCCAGCGAGAAGACGATCTCGCGCAGTTCGGCTTCGGAAGGGATCGAGCCGTCGTAGAAGTCGCGCAGGTCTCCTTCGGTCGCCAGTTCGGTCACGAGGTAAGCGCCGCTCTCGTCGGCGAACGCATAGTAGAGCCGAAGAACGGCTTCGTGAACCAATCCGGCGAGTGCGCGCGCCTCTTCGACGATCCGCGAACGATCCGCTTCGTGGCGAACGGGAGGCAGGCACTTCACGGCGACGGTGCGCAGAGGCACGGCTTCGCGGTCCAGCCCGAAGAGCTCCGTCGCGCGCCACACCGTGCCGAACCCGCCCTTGCCCAGAGCGGCTTCCAGGCGCAGCCGTCCGCCGTCCAGAAGGTCTCCGACCTGGTGTTCCACGGCGTCACTCTCCGCGCCGAGGCGGCTCTAGTGCGAGCGGTCCCCGTCGCGGAGCCCGCAATGCGTGCACGCCACCGGCATCACGAGATCGCTCATGCAGCAAGGCACAAAGACGGCGACCACCAGCACCGCCACGAGTGCCGGCGCATGCGACCATCCGAACCACGCGATCGACGTGTGCGTCAGCAGGTACATCAGCGATGCAAAGGAGGAGACGAAGACGTGGAGGGAATGCGAGTAGATCGAAAGGTGACGCAGCCGAACGAACCCGACCAGCGATCCGCCGAGCGCCATGCCGAGCACGAGCAGGGGCGATTCGACCAGTTCCAGACCGAACGACACCGGCAACCCGAACAGGCGCCCGCCGAGGAACGGGAGCACGATGTCGCTCAGCGTGCAGAAGATCACGGAGCCCGCGGCGCCCGTCCCGACCGCCAGGAGCGCATTGCGCTGGTAACGCCAAAAGACCGCCGTCGTCGCGATGGCGCTGGCGAAGAGATGGACGTAGTGCAGGAACTCGAACCGCGATTCCTGCCACGGTTCCGTGCGCCCCTGGGACACCAAGCCGAGAACCAGAACGGTCGTCAGCACAGCCAGCGCCGTGAACGGCAGATGGTGTGCGAGCTCCTGCCGGATGGTCTTGGTGAGCCCGACGACCGGTCGCCCTTCTCGATCGTGGAAGCGCGTCATCGCTTCCCAGCGGCTGGTTCCGTGCACAGGGACCTGATCGCAGGAATCCCGGTGGCGATGGGCGTTCTGGGCGGCGGAACGGGTCCTCATGTGCGCCTCTCAGCAAACTTCCCAGACGTCTCGTGGAATCCGATGATACAATCTCGATGGCGGTTGAGCAAGGCATGGCGCGGGATTGCGGCGCCTCGCAGCAAACATGGCGTTCTAGGAGATGCCGTCGGATGAATGCGGTCCGTCTGGGTGTTGTGGGTGTGGGCGACGAGTACACGGGGCTGCATCGACCCGTGATCGATGCGCAGCCCGACCACTACCAGGCCGTCGCCATGTACGACCCGGACCCGTCCCGAATGCTGAACGCCGCCACGCGCACGAATGCCGCCGCCTACGAGAGCCTCGACGACCTGCTGAAGAACCCGCAGGTCGAAGCCGTACTCATCACGACATCCGTTTCCAGCCGATTCGATATGGCGCAACGCGCCCTCAACGCCGGCAAGCACACGATCGTCGAACGTCCGATGGCGGGTTCTGCAGTCCAATGCGACCAGCTTCTAGCGCTGGCGCGACGGCGCGGGCTCTTGCTGACATCGACGCACTTCCGCCGTTGGGACCATCTGTTCGTACACGCTCGCACTCGGATTCAGGGCGGCGAAGTCGGCGACCCGGTTCTCATCAAGCTGGCGGCGGCGGTGCCCGCCGGTACCGACGCGCTCTTCGGAGACGGGTTCGACCTGCTCGACTACGCTTTGATCCTCAACGACAGTCCCCTGATCGAGGTCTCGGCTGTGCCGAACCTGAGCCGATCCGGCGCGACCGACACGCTTGCGGCGGTCTGCCGATTCGAGAAGAACCCCGCCGTCGAGATCACCTTCGCGGTCGCGGCGCCGAACGCGCTGTTCCCGCTGCCTCGCCTCGTCGTGATTGGGACTCGATCCGCCTTCGCGGATACTTCGATGCTCAACAATCCCGACCCGCAGCCGTTCTACGACGGTCTGTGGCGAGCGATCCGAGAGCGCGGGGCTCCCCCGGTCGTCGCCGCCTCTTCGCGGAACACCGTCTACCTAGCGGAATCCCTTCTCGGCTCGATGCGTTCAGGCGGAGCCGTCCGCACGGAGCGCCTGCTGAAAGCCGTCGAGTAGCCGCTTCGCGCGGCATCTCCCCTTGCCGTTCCCATATTTAGGCAGTAGCATTCCAGTTGCCTCGACGGGACTTGCAGTGCTATCAAGACCTTACTGGAAGCAAGACGCGTTTTGCTTCGGCGCTCCTTGCGGTTCACGCGCCAATGAGAGGCAGAAATGCTTACGTTCGCAGAGTTCCTCGCCAAACGTCGCGCCGCGTTGGGCATGAGCATGACCGAGCTGGCGGGTCGCCTGTCCGTCACGCCCCAGTACATCAGCCTGCTCGAGGGTGGGCGATGCAACCCCTCGAGAAAACTCCAAGACCGCTGCGCGCGGTTCTTCGGTGAGGACCCGGAGTTCATCCGCTTCCTCTCCCAGTCGATGCCTCGCGTCCAGAAGGAAGTCCTGCTCAGAACGCCCTCGGCGCTTCCGTTCCGAGTGCGACAGGGCAGGGACCCGCAGGTGGAGTCGGAATCCAGTTGGGACTCGACGCAATCCGACAGCGAAGATCGCCTCCTCCAGGCGCTCTTCCAGCCCATTGAGGACGGTGAAGCCACGGGCGAACGGGAGGGGTTCTTCGGAGGGCTCATCCGCGAGATCCAGCAGCGACCGGATCGGTTCTCAGCCAAGGCGGTCGCATGGGCGGACTACTACGCGGCACGGTTGCTCGCTGAACGCAGCGGCATACGCGAGGCGGCATCCGGCTTCCAGTCGCTGGCGGATCGACTGGCGGCAGGCGACGATGCTCCCTACCCAGGTTCCCTGCGGATGCTCGTGAACGTGCGACTGGCAGATGCCCGACTGGAATCCGGCGAACTCGACGCGGCGGGATCGGCGTTCGAGCGAGCGGCGCAGGAGGCGCGCCGCATCGAGGACGGCGCGACGGTCCTGGACGCCTATGCAAAGGCGTCTGCGGCGTTTCGTCGCGTCGGCAAGCTGGACCGTATCCTGTCCATGCTCGACGAGGCGGTGTCCTCCGAGGCGATTCCCGCCGCTGCGAAGGCGAAGCTCTACGTGCAGCGGGCTCAGCTCGCCTATGACCTCGGAGACAGCCGAGGCGCGCTGGAACCCGTGACGCAGGCAGTTCGCATCTGGCGGCTTCGGTCGCTCGACATTCCCGACAAGACGGCGCGGCTGGTTTCGACCCAGATGCTGGGACTGCACCTGTTGGTCGATCTCGACGAATCGGACGAAGCCCGGCAGTGGTTGGGTAGAATCCGGTCGACGCTCGCCCGCGTTACCGAAGAGGATATGACCGCCGCGCAGCACGCGCGGTTCGTCGCCGAGAGCGACCTCGAGTCAGCCGCGCTGATGGTCGACCAGGGGCGCTGGAACCACGCGCGAAAGAACCTGACCGACGTCGCCCACCGCGAGGCGGCTGATGGACTCCACTTCGCCGATCAGGACGACCGGACGCTGTTTGCCGACCGTATCGTCGTCCTGCTGGCTCAGGTCGCCATCGCCCAAGAGCAGATCGGAGAAGCCGCCGAGCTTCTCAACGGCTTCCTCAAGAAGTCCCCCCTGACCGATCCGGTACGCGAGAAGGGACGTCGCAACTTGCTGCGCGACGCCGCCCTCTCGATGCTGGAGTCGATCACCGATGGGACCGAGATCGCCGAGACACGGCGCGCCATCGCCGAATCACTCGACCCCGAGAAGCAGAGCGACGAGGCGCTCCGGGCCCTGTGCGGTTCGGAGCCGATCCGCGCCATTCGGAGTCGCCTCGCTCGGTCCTAGAAGCGGGTCCGCGGGCGGGCAGTGGGCTCGCCCGCCCTCCCTGCGCGGCAGTCGCCTACATCCAGCTATAGACGCTCGTCCTCGTGAACAGACTCACGAGGGGCCACATCCCCCCGCCCAGAGCCTCGCCGAGGATGAGGCCCATGAAGAAGGGGATCGTCCGGCGGTAGGTCGCGAAGCCCGCCAGGCGGAGGATCGACCACTTGGCGACCAACGCGATGAGCAGAGGAAACCACAAGATGTCCGTCGTGCCCGGCGCGACGCCGATCACGTAGCCCGCCGGATGCAGCGGGCACCAGAAGAACCGACTCCGCATCCCGAAGATTCCCAGGTTCACGACGAACGTCAAGCTGAGAACCATCACGGCGAGCCAGTTGGGCGGACGCGGAGAGTGCAGCCAACCCGCCAGGAACGTGTAAGCCTCCCAGCCGCCCGCGTGGATCTGCTCGGCGGCTCCCGGAACGCCTTCCTTGTAGAGCAGCGTCGGATAGAGGATCAGGCTCCCGACGACGCCAGCCACGCCCGCCACCATCAGCGCGAACAGCATCGACCGGTTCCCAATCCTGCCTCGATCCGCCAGTTTGAACGCCTCCATCTGGTGCGGCATCGGGTGCGTGCGGAACGAGGCGTAAGACGCTCCGCTCAGCCAGTTGAGCATGGAGAGCATCGTCAGGTTCCCCGTTCCGAAGCGCCGCGTCCCGAACGCGGTGATGAGCAGATGCTGGGGCGTCGCGTAGCCGATGGCGTGGATCGGCGGGCCCAGCTCCGTCCGCATGCGCGTGAGCCCGGTGACGATGGAGAGATAGACGCCCAGGAAGAGCCACGCGCCCCAGATCGTCATGCCGGACGCTACGAAGATGACCGTCAGCGCCGCCACCGCAATGCCGAGCCCGACCACCGCCGTGCGGTAGGTGACCGCCTCTCGATGCGCCGCCTCCCGCAGCGGATGGCGTACCCGAATCAGGATGCGCGCCAGGTGACGTCTCCCTGACCACGACGACACGACGACCAGTGCCAGAAGCGCCCCAGCCCCTTGCTCGCCCAGGAACGGATAGCCGGGAACCGTCACGCCGAACGCGCTCCCGAAGACGTGCTGCAGCTTGCGGCAGGCGTAGAAGAACGCCACGGAGAACGACAGGTCCAGCGGCAGCAGGAACGCCAAGCCGATGAGCAGCGGATGGAGACGCATGGGTGTCGAGCCGATGGCGTTCCACGGGCGATCCGTCACGTACTGGATCAGGTCGTAGCGCTTGATCGGGATTTCCGGCAGCGCGGGACGGAAGTACTGGATGCCGTTCCACAGGTTGATGCCGAAGGCGATCCCGACGCCGACCCACAGGTTCGTGTGACGGAAGAGCGAGGCGTCGTCCGTCGTCAGCTCATACGACACCTGGATCAGCGGGTAAGCGAGCCGTTCCCGGTTCACCCACTGCTCGCGCAGCAGAACCGAGATACAGAGGAAGCAGACCATCAGGAGGAGCACGACGCACGTCCACGCCAGGAGCGGAGCCACCCACGCGCGGTAGTGCCCTTCCGAGAAGAACCGCGCTCCGCCCTTGTAGAACGCCTGGACTGCGTCCGTGTCCATGACGACGAGCCGCTTCGGCAGATCGCGGAAGAAGAGCCCCTCCCAGTCGTTCTCCGTCGTGGCGTAGCGCGCCGCGTGAGGGATCAGTCCCATCAGGCGGGGCATGAAGTCGTGCCCGGCGAAGGCGCTCCCCGTCGCCAGCATCGCGTAGACGACCAGCAGATCGCTCTGACCCAGCGCGAGCCGAGGCGCCGCGCTACGCACGACCGTGTTCGCCCAGGTGAGCACGATGAGCAGGAAGAGGACGTTCACCGGCACGGCGACGATGGTGAGATGAGCCGTGTGCCAGATCATCTCGACGTAGCCGAGCCAGTAGCTGTTCGCAAGGATCAGCAGAACGCCGATCAGGGCGGCGCGGATGCGTACCCGATGGAGTTGAGGTTCCACGGGCTCGGCTCCCTACCCGTGCGCTCTATGCAGGTCGCGGCGGCTTTCGTCGGAAGTCGGCGAAGCGATCATGGCTGGCGAGCTCGGCGAGGGCGACGCGCTCTCCGCCGAGATGATCCGAGACGTTCGCGCCAATGACCGCGTCGAGGCTGTTCATGCTCGCGGAGAACGGGCTCCGGAGTTGGTCGGGGTTCCGCGTCGAGACGGCGTGGAGGAACGCGCGATGGGCTCCCTCGGTGGCCTCGATACCTCGCGGGACGGGGACGACGTGCCGGACCGCGGCGCGGTCAGGCGTCTGCTCCGGCGGGTAGGGCCCGTCGTAGTAGTAGGCGGCGAGCTCAGCGCCCTCGAACCGCAGGTGACCGTGCGTCCACAGAACACTCTGATGGCCGTCACCGAAGTAGACGCGGCGCAGGCGCGAAAGGATCAAGCTCCCGACCGCCCCGTTGGCGAACCCGAACGTCGCCGCGTAGGCGTAGGGGTTGTCCGCGCCGTCCACGATGTCGTCAGCGTCTCGGTGGACGTACCGGGCGCTCACCCACTCGATATCGCCGCACCAGTAACGCATCAGATCGACCTGGTGGATGCCCGCCTCGACGACGGTGGAACCCGACCACTGCGCGTTCGCCGTCCAGACGCGGTTGCCGGGCCCGCCGAGCCGTTCCGTCGCCGTGTGTTTGACGGAATGGCTTTCCAGCGAACTGTGCGATGCCATCGTGAGCAGGACGATCCGCTTGTCCGCCAGGAAGCCACGAACCGCCTCGTTCCGGGCATCGTAGCGGTGCTGGAACCCCACCGCCGCGATGACGCCACTCTTGCGGATGGCGGCGTCCATCGGCGCCGCCTCGTCGAGATAGAGGCTGACGGGCTTCTCGATGAACAGGTGGACGCCGGCTTCCGCCCCGGCGATGACCTCTCCGCCGTGCAATCCCGGCGGCAGCGCGATGTAGAGGGCGTCCAGCGACGCGCCCAGTGCGTCGGCGAAGTCGGTCGAGAGCCGGATGCCGTCGACCCGGAACCCGGGCACGTAGGAGGCGATCTTGGCGGCGGCGAGGTTCTCAGGAAAGACGTCCACGAGCGCGGCGACGCGGACGAGCCCTTCGGACTGGAGCCGCCAGAGTACGCTCAGATGCTGGAGCCCACGCTGACCCAGCCCGACGACGCCGACTCGCAACGCCATGGCGACCCTCCACCTACCCGCATGATGGAGGCTGCCAGCCCGAAGCGCAAGCGCCACGCGCATCTAGGACGTGTGCGGAGCAGTCCAGTGAACGGAACGAGCCCTCAACCCAACCCTCTCTCTGAAGGGAGAAGGCAGTGGACAGCTCTGGTTCCTCTCCCGTCAGGGAGAGCTGAGCGGGGTAGGTTTTCTACGTCACATATCGTGCGCCGACCGTTGTGATGGGCTTCGGCGTCCTATCGGACCTATGCCCGTTGGTTAAGGTCATGTTCAGTTCTCCCAGACGGTTCAGTTCTCCCAGACGGACGACGCCATGCATCAACCACGCGATCACGACGGCGCGACCCCAACGGAACCCCAACGGACTCGATTCATGCGACGGCGTCCGTCCTGGGTCAAACGCGGCGCGTTGGGCAACTCCGGGCGCGACGCGACGGGCGTCGTGTCGCCCAGCGTCAGCGTCCACAGCGTCGCCAACGACAGAGCCATCCACAGCCTTTCGATACGAGCCGGGTCGGTCATGCGTGTCCGTTCGACGTTCCATTGCCCCGACTGGAGGACGCGGAAGCCCTCTTCGATCCACATTCGGCGACCCTACCATGCCGGATCGACCGCTCCGGGCGGCAAGTCGGTCAGCAGGAACCACGGCTCTTGGGCGTCTTCTTTCCAGTAGGCGATCAGCGTCGCCCGCACGCGAGCCGTGGCTTTCTTGAAAGCGTCTCCTTCTCCCTTCCATTGGCTCCCTTCCATTGGCAACCTGGTCGAAGTGCGAACGAGGCGATGGAACGCCATGTGTCGGTTTGGTGGAATCGGAACGGACCCGTCCGTTTGATGCGGATGAGCGGATGCCACCGATAGCGAACGATTTCGCGGAACAGCCATGCGCCCGTCAGTCCGCGATCCGCCAAGACGACGACAGGGATGTCGCACGCAAGTCCGTAAGCCACCGCTCCGATCAAGGTCTTCCAGTAGGGGTTCCACTCGCCCGGCACATTGCCCGACAACGCTTTCCACGCAACGGGGACCGCCGTGCCGCCGCAGAGGACGGAGATCACCAACACCGTCACACGGTTGCCCAAGGTGGTCGGGTCCATCGCCAAGAGGAGGGGGAGTGTCGCGACGCTGCGTCGCGCAGACGAATGACCCATCGGATCAGGTAGGGAAAACAGGGCAACACCTCGAATTCCCGCCGCTGTTTCCCGGCTTTGTCCGCGACCGACCACAGTCCTTCGCGAAGGCGTTGGCGCAAGGCGTCGAAGGAGCCACCCACATAGGGGAGCGATGCGGCGGCGACGGCAGTCTGCGCACATGAGGATGCCAACACGATGCCGAAACTCCAAAGAGCCAAGAGGACCGCTTGCGGTCGGCTCAGTCGCGGAAAGATGGTTGTGACGAGGTGCGTCCATTGCGACAATTCCGTTCGGCGAGACATGGCGACGATTCATTCCGGTTTGTTGGACACCGAGAGGATCGTCAAACCGAGAGGATCGTCAAGATGTCTCGCCATCGCAATCACTCACGTATACCCAAAAACCTACCCCTCTCAGCTTCAGGGAGAGGCTAGGTGAGGGCGCTGCCCTGCGGACGACCGGCTACTCCCGCCGGCGGAGCTTCCAGAAGAGGAATGACGACGGGCCCGACTTCCCGTCCTCGCGGCTGGGGTTGAAGCAATCCGACGCGATGTAGACGCCATCCGGCGACGCGAGCGAGCCCTGAAACGGATTCGGCGTGAAGACATACGCCGACGCTCGATAGCCCAGCGCGAGCAGGTCCGCGCCGACGAGGGGCGTCGGCGTCGCGCCGGGCGACTCCAGCACGTCCTCGCCCCAGACGTGGAGCTTGCCCATCGACGGGTTGTTGATGAACGCCGAGCTCCCATCCGCGAAGCGTACCCACTTCCCCGCGTTCGAGAAGCTGTACTCCGACGGGATGGATCGCAGCAGGCGCGTGGATCGGCGCTGGACGTCGTACTCCCAGAACTCGTGCGCGTTGTCCGAGTGGTCCTTCGACTGGCGGTTGTAGTAGATCACGAGGCGGTTCGGCTGATCCGGCGAGATGGGCTTCATATCGAACGAGAGGAACGTCCCGTCGGAACCGTGCGGCAGGTCCTCCTCGTGGAGCGCGTTCCCATCCCAGTCGATGTGGAGGATTCGCGTGATGGGGCGCTCGTAGTTGTCCCACACCTCGCCGACGAGGACGATGCCGTCGTCGAGCGCCGCGACCTGCGGGTAGAAGAATCCCATCGGACGCGCATAGACGACCGGCCTGCGGAACACGTAGTCCGCGCCTTGCCGCTCGCCGACGAACAGCACGGGCGTGTTGAACGGCACGCTGCCGTCCGGCGAGATGGCGAGGATGACGAGGACGATCCGGGAGCCGTCGGGGCTGATCGCCGCGTTCATGCGGAGGTGGAAGTCGACGAACGGCTCCAGCGGGATACGAGCCGTCTTGTCGACCAGCGTCGAAACGTCCTCCGGGCGTTCGCTGCGGTAGTAGTGGATGCGCCCGTAGTTGTACTTCGGGTCGTCGGTCGTGTACGTGACGCCGACGAAGATGTGAAGATGCCCGTCCGAGGCGCACACCATCTGCGGCTGGTTGTTGCCCTTGACGTTCGGCGCGGTGAACGCGAGCCGCGTCACGGCGGGAGTCGTCGAGGAGCCCGGCAGCGGATGCTGGCCCACGAGCGCTGTCGGAGGTCCACCGGGGCTGTGGAGCGTCGCCGCCCAGAAGAGCGCGTCGCGCCCCTGGACGAGATACCCGAACGTGTGCCCGCCCCACTGATCCGAGATGCTCCCGTGGAGAACCACGGGCCCCTCGGCGACGATCGGCGCAGCGGTCGTGTTCCCCATGGAAGTGGTCACCATCAAGAAGGACGCGATCCAGAGCGCTCGGCGAGCCCGGCTACAGGCTCCACCAGAACGTGAGTTTCGCCAGGGCGGTCGTCTCGATGACTTCGGTGCCGTCGGATGTGTCATAGGTTTGGTTTACGACGAAGTAGAGGTCGCTGCCCGGAGCGTAGATCCAGTTGAGGAGCAGGTTCGCCGCGAGGATGTCACGGTCGTCCGACCACTGCGTGAACAGCCGCGCGTACATCGTCGGCGAGTGGGAGTAGGTGATCCGCCCGATCAGCAGGTTCGCGGTGACATCGCCGTCCGGCAGCGAGATGCGGTTGTGCTCGAACATCGGCTCGAAGCCCAGCCGCGTGTTCGGACGGATGGAACCGCGCAGGCGCGCTCCGACGCGCGATCCGTTGTAGAAGTCGCCGAAATCGACGCCGAAGCCGCCCGTGACCGCATGCGCCGAGCTGGAATCGAACGTCACGCCGCCGGTCAGGCTGTCATAGGTGCCCTGGGGAATCGTCGCGCCGAACAGCGGGAAGTCCCTCTCGATGTTCTCCGTGACCGCGTTGGCTCGCATCCCGACGGAATGCCCCGACTCCAGTTCGACGCGCGCTCCGCCGCCGACCGAGCGCGACGAGACCGAGTTGTCGTCCCGCAGAAGCACCGTGTTCAGGCTGGGACCCACCGTGATCGTGCGGATGCCGTACTTCCGGGGCCATGGCGTGTAGTCGATGCCCGCGTTCACCTGGCGTATCCCCTTCCGCCAGACGAACCCCATGGAGGGATCGAACGCGTCGCCGATGTCGGCATACGAAGCGCGCGCGTTCAAGAGGGTCGTCCGCCATTCGCCTCCCGCATAGTAGGCGTCGCGCGAATCCTCCGTGTCGTCCATCTCGAATGTCCGCGCCCACAAGCCGCGCAGGTCGACGTTGCCGCGCGGCCGCAGGGCAAAGTTGACGCCCGCAGCGCGCTGGTACGTCTCCGCGTCCTGCTTGTTGACCGCGATCATGCCGACGGACGAGTTGCGCAAGACGTTTCGGCTCAAGCGGAGAACCGAGTAGCCGGTTCGTTCGACGTCGACTCCACCTTCGTGGAGCTCGTCGGTTGCGACGGCGAGCAGTCCGATGCCGTAGGGGCCCGCCTGGCCTGTGACCTTCCCTCCGGCAAGGATGGGAACCGCGCGGTCTCCGGCGAGACCGATACGGCGGCTGTAGAAGAGCAACATGGGCGGCGGGGCGTCGAAGCTGAACCGGGGCGTCCCGAACTCGAACTGCGCTGCGCCTTCCATAAAGAACGGGCGCTTCTCCGGGAAGAAGAGGCTGAACCGCGTCAGGTTCACCTGCTGCTGGTCCGCCTCGACCTGGGCGAAGTCCGTGTTGAACGTCAGGTCGGCGGTCAGGTTCGACGTGATCCCGTGCTTCAGGTCGAGTCCGGCTTCGAACACGCCGTCATTGACGTCCTTGACTCGGCTGAACCCCGGCGAGATGAACGGCAGCACCTCCAGATGGCGTGAGGGCGCGACGCCCCGGATGTCCGTCAGTTCGCCGAAGTAGGCGGGACGGTACTTGCCGAGGGGCCCGTAGCCGCCTGGCGCGGGGCTCCACGTTGATATCTCGCGCTTCCGCGTGATGTCCCGCCCGACGTTCATACCCCACGTCATCGAGTCGGCCTGGCGGAACCGAAGCTGGCTGAACGGAATGGCGAGCTCCGCCGTCCAGCGGTCCGACTCGATCTGCCCTGACGATTCCCAGACCGCGTCCCAGCTCTCGTTGAGCGTGTTGCCGCCGTCCGAGACGATCGTGTCTTCCATGCCGCCGACGGCGTTGAATCGGAAGAACGTCGCGCCGTTCCGGTCGTTGTAGGCGTCGAGGAACACGAATGCGTGGTCGCCCGACCGGACGCCGGGCGAGTCGCGGCGCATCTCCTTGATGACGGCTCTTGGCATCTCCGAGTCGTAGCAGGTGAAGCCGAAGTAGAGCTTGTCGTCGTCGTACAGGATGCGGACCTCGGTACGCTCGGAAGCGGGCTTGCCTGTGTCGGGGATCATCTGGACGAAGTCGCGGATCACGTTGGCGGTCTGCCACGCGGGTTCGTCCAGCCTGCCGTCGATGGCGATCTTCGCCTCGGTCCGCACCGGTGTTACCGAAATCCCGGCACGGGCCGCCAGTGGCATCACGAGTAGAAACACGAAAGCCGCACACCATGCCACAGGATACCGAATGGACATCGCTGAGCTCCTGAGAGGGTCACAGCGCCATGATGCTCCCTGACGCGGCCCGTTGCCGGGAGTTAAATGATTCTTATAAGGCGCTCGGAAGCGTCTGGCCATCCAAATGGGAGTAGCGATGACCACGCGCATCAAGATCCGTGCGGTCGGAGGTGCGGTCGGAGGCGCGCTCGGGGCGATCCTCCCCAAGAGCCTTCTCGAAGAGCTCCATGTCGGGGAGGGTGACGAGCTTCACGCCGTCCGGACCGCGGACGGAATCCTCCTGACCGCGTACGATCCTGAGTTCGCCAAGACGATGGAGTCGTTCGAAGTCATCCGCCGACAGTACGGCACTGCGCTCCGAGAGCTCGCCAAGTGACGGAGCCGGTCTGGCTGTCTCGCTAGTGCTCGTGCTCCTCGCCCTCCTCGTGCGTGTGCTCCCCGCCGCCCAGCGTGGCGTTGGCGGCCAGCGCCCACTCGCACAGCGCGTCGATGTCCGCTTGGGAGAGCTTAGCCTGCGGGTGCATGGGGAGGTAGGCGGGAAGCGGCATCTTGTGCTCGCGCACCTCCTCGCAGATCTCGTCGAGCAGCCCGGCGGCGTCCTCCTGGGAGTACTGCGCCCAGTCGGACATGTTGAGGTGCTTGCGCCCGAAATTTACGTGATTGCGGACCGACCACATCACCGGCGCGACGTCGGCGTACCAGGGCCACTTCGTGTCGTTCGAGTGGCAATCGCGGCACGCGCGGTCGAGGATCGCCGTGACATTCGGAGGAACCGTCATCTGAGCCTGGAGAGTGCGTGACGGGTCCGTCGGCGGGTTCGTCTTGAGGGGCCGGTAGAGCTGCGCCCCGAGCGCGAGAACGATCAGGCCCAGTACGACGCGCACCACGATCTTCATCGCGGACCCTCCCACTCGCGACGGGGACAGGCGCGCTGAGGCGCCTGTCCCCCGATGCCCGATGGGCTGTGGGATTCCTAGAACATCCCGTGCCAGTAAGCGGCTTCGGCGATGAGCGTCTTCACGTCGGCGCGGCTGTACCCCTCCGCCTCGATGAGCACGTCGCAGTCCACCGTGTTCTTGGCTTCGGGTCCCCGTCCGGCTTCCAGGATCGAGTTGGTCAGCCAGCTCGTGCGGATGCCGTTGATCCCCGACGTCCAGTTCTTCGAGTACTCGCCCTTGACGAGTCCGACGACCTGATCGACCTTGCCTGTCGGGTAGTTGTCCGGCTTGGAAGCGGGAACGTCCTGCGCCTGTCCGCCGTTGGGGATGAAGCGCATGCCGTCCTTGATCTCAAGGGTCCCCTCCGTGCCTTCGAGGATGACCCACTCCGCGAACCCGATCGTCGTGTTCCCGATGATCGTGATGGTTCCCTCGGCGCCGCCCTCCATGACGACATCCGAGTAGGAGTTGATCTCGACCTGCTTGGGAATCACCTTCCCGCCGTCCTCGAAGATCATGTCCGTCGTGCCGTAGACGGACTGAGGCAGGAAGCCGGTCATCCACATGAAGATGTCTTGCAGGTGGCTGCCGGAGTCGTTCGGCTGGCCCCCGCCGCTGAACCGTGGGTCGCCGCGCCACCCGCCCGCGCCCCATCGCTGCGCCAGGTAGACCTCGAAGCGCTTCAGCTCGCCGAGACCGCCGCCCTGGATGAACTGCCGCGCGTGGACGTAGCGGTCCTCGTAGTGCCGCTGGTAGCCGCCGACGAGGTGGAGTCCTCGCGCTACGGCGAGCTTGTGGATGTAGACCGCATCGCCGACGAGGTTCGCCATCGGCTTCTCGACGATCACCGAGCAGCCTCGGCGCAACGCGTACGCGACGTGAATGTGGTGGAGCGAGTGCGGCGAGAAGACGCCGACGATATCGAGGTCCTCTTTGTTGAGCATCTCGATGAACTCGTGCTCGCCCACGTACTGCTTGAGGGAGCCCGCCTTGTAGCCCTCGACGCGTTCCTGGAGCCCTTTCTCGAGCGCTTCCAGGCTTCCCGGCGCGACATCGGCCGCCGCCACGACGACGCAGTCCGACCGCGTCGCGAAGCCCATCGTGTTCCCGCGTCCCGCCCCTCCGGGCCCGATGACGCCAACTCGAAGCTTGTCCGCCATGATCCCATCTTCCGTGGTAGGTGTATCTGCGCGACCAAGCGGTACCATGCCGCAAACCGGGTCGAGTATAGGAAGGGCGCGGATTGGTGTCAACGAGCCGGGCCGTCCCATCGGCGATGGCCGCCGAGTGTGCATCCGAACCCGCGTCCATTCAGGGCGACCGTTTCGCGTACGGCTCCGCCCGGCTCCAACGACATGGGGAGGTACCCGATTGCCATACGCCCGTCCATCCGCCCGCCTGATCCCTGTCCTCCGCGAAGGCAGTTGCCGGTGAGGAAGTGGGACGCCCGGTTCGTCTACTTCCTCATCGTCGCCGTGTGGAGCTTCGCCGGCAGCCTCTGCTGGTCGGTCATGGGGGTCTACCGCATCCAGACGGTCGGCATGAGCCCCCTGACGCTCGTGCTCGCGGGAACCGCCCTCGAAGTCGCCTGCTTTCTGTTCGAGATCCCGACGGGCATCGTCGCCGACTCATACAGTCGCCGACTCTCGGTGATCATCGCGTTCGTGCTCCTGGGGGCGAGCATCCTCGTGCAGGGGCTCTTGCCGTACGTCGCCGTCGTGCTGGCGATGGAGGCGGTCTCCGGCATCGGTTACACGTTTGTCAGCGGCGCGTTCGACGCGTGGATTACGGACGAGACCGGCGAAGATCGCGTTGCCCGCCTGTTCCTGCGCGGCGGACAGGTCGACCACGTCGCCGACATCGCCGCGACGCTCTGCGGCGTCCTACTCGCCAGCGCGTTCGCGCTGAGCGTTCCCATCGTCGCGAGCGGCGCGATCCTCTTGATCCTGGCAGGTCTGCTGGCGCTGGCGATGCCGGAGCACGGGTTCACGTCCCTGCCGGCGTCGGAACGGAGCTCGTGGCGCGCGATGGCGGCGACGTGGCGCGAGGCATTCCGCTTCGTGCGGGCGCGTCACGCGGGTTGGGCGATCCTGGGCATTGGCGTCGTCTTTGGTCTCTACAGCGAGGGGGTCGATCGGCTGTGGGAAGCGCACTTCCTGAGCAACTTCACGTTCCCCGGACTCGGCGAGCTGGAACCGATCGTGTGGTTCGGGATACTGCGCGTGGGCGCGGCGATTCTGAGCATCGCTGCCGCCGAGGCGCTCGTCCGGCGGATCGAGGCGAAGCGTCGGCTCGCTCCGGTGCTCCTTGTTCTGACAGGGTTCCTAGCGTTCGGGCTGATCGCGTTCGCGGGGGCGAGCGGCTTCTGGTGGGCGGTTGCGGCGTACTGGCTCATCAGCGCGACGCGCTCGATGATGTACCCGCTCTACCGGGCATGGCTGAACCGCAGCGTGCCGTCGCCGGTGCGGGCGACGGTGCTGTCTGTCAGCAGCCAGATGGACGCGCTGGGGCAGTTCGCCGGGGGTCCCGCCATCGGGTTCGTCGGGAACCTGCGCGGTCTGCGCGCGGCGATCTACACGGCGGCAGCGCTTCTGTCGCCCGCGCTGCCGTTGTTCGGGTCGGTTCTGCGCAGGCGGGAACCGAGTCTCCCGCTCGCCGAACAAACCGCTGACGATTGACGCGCACAGGACGAATCGCCGGCGGAGCACAACAACCCGACGGCGATTTGCATCGCTCTTCGCGGAGTGATCCGATGGTCGGGTGCTCGATGCCGGTGGACTCGTGGTCCTTATTCATCGCCGTTGGCCGCGTGTTTGCCGAACGCCTGACGGATCAGAAACATCGCGTAATCCAACTGATTCAGCGTCGCCAAACCGACCTCGACATCGCCGTTTCCCCAGCGTCCGATGTCCGTGACGTCCCTGCACCACCCTTGCGGATCGTTGATCTCGTCGAACCGGAGATTCAGCGACAGGCGCAAACGGCTCTTCTGCGGCACGACATCGACGAAGTTCGTCGTCGTCTTATACGCGATATACAACTTCAGAATCTCCTCCGTGACCGCTGCGTCCAGATTCAGCACGCGCTGGCGCAACTGCTCGAAGAGCGTTCGCATGTCGCCCGTGAGGTACTGGAAATCGTCCAGAGAGTAGGTCCGCTCCTGTCCCCTTCGTTGTCGTCCGCGGTAGGCAGTGAGCGTTTCCTCTTCCAGTCGCGGTGCGGTCCACACAACGACCGCCTTGTTCGCCAGCGTTTCGGCTCGCGCATTGATCGCCTCGGCGTTCCAGCGCTCGACGTGTCGCAGGAAGTCGTTCAGGCGGAGCGGACTGTCGCGGAACCCGCCCGCCATCTCGCGCTTCTCCCCAAACGGACGGTCGCGGAGTTCCGGATTGTATCTCGTCAGCGTCAGATTGCCGAGCGTATGCAGATACCGCGCGTGAACCTGACGCCAGTCGTCGCCGAGTTCCGACCTCCATTCCGGCGACAGATTCTCGTTCTGCGGCATGACGTGTTCGATGGTGTACTCGTCGACGTTGACGCGCTCCCTGCGTTCGTGGTTCTCCAAGCGCCGGAGCCAGTAGTTGCGACTGCGGAAGTTGTAGAGGTCCTTCGCGGCGAGCTCCCGCTTGAACTCCTCGTCATCGGGGAATCGACGGTAGGAATCCTTCAACAACAGCGCCGCCTTGAAACTCTCGACGTATCGCTCCTTGTCGAGCTCCCGCGCGAGCGTCGCGAAGGTCTTGTTCAACGAGTTCGTCGGGATGCCGCAAACCGCGCGGCGGAACACATAACTCTCGGTAAGCCGCAGGATTTCGAGGACGCCATCCCGTTCGATCCGCCCTTGTTCCCAGTCGTCAAAGAGCTCAAGGAGAAACGGGTAGGCGACATCGACTTTGAGCGTGTTCACATCGTTGAGCGCCTCGAGGATCGCGCCGTCCGGTTCTCGTTCCAGGGCGAAACGCACGAAGAATTGCGAGAACCGGTAGATGTCCGCGACGATTTCGTGGATCGACGCGCTCGGCAGGCTTTGGACGTACGCCTTGAACTCCTCGTAGACGGCGCGGATGTTCGGGATCGTGCCGGTCTTCACGGTCAGGTAGTCGCGCATGAACCGGTCGAACTGCGCCGCGTAATCCGCGTGTCCGAAGCTCTGCTCCATGGGAAACCAGTAGTCCGAGTAGAGTTCGTTCTGCTCCTTCGGTTCCAGCCCCATCAGGACGTAGTTTCGGATTAGATCGGCTTGGCTCAGTTCCAGCCCGGTCGAGTTCAGGCTTTCGAAGATCAGTTGCGGGTTGTCGTGCCCGCGGTCGAGCGAGATGTCCACGACGATGAGTTTCGAGATGCCTTCGTACAGCGCGCGCAGGTCGACGCCGGACTTCGCGATCCGATCCGTGAAGAAGGCGTGATTCTCGACGATTCGTCGGGAATGCGGCTGCGGAAGGCTTTTGTGCGTCAGCAGGCGGCAGAGCGTCGGCTTGTCGTTCTGCGTCAGTAGCAGTTTGAAACGAAGATCGTCTTCCTCTTCTGCGTTGAACAGATAGTAGTTGCGGAGTCTGCGCGGATTGATGAGCGATTCCGTCCGTTGTTGTTCGATGGCGCGCGCGAGCGCCTCCAACAGCAGCGAAATCGTCGTCAGGCGTTGCTGACCGTCGATGACGAGCAGATGCGGCACGGAGGAAGTGTGATACAAGCCGCGTTCGATATAAACGATGGAGCCGATGAAGTGTCCCGGACTGAACGGGTCCTGCGTGCGGCGGATGTCGTTCCACAGTTGCTCGCATTGCTTCTGCGTCCAACTGTACGTGCGCTGATAGATCGGGATGATGAACTGCTTCGGACCTTGCAGAAAGTCGAGCAGTTTTGTTTCGGTGGCTTTCATAGGTCGTTCGTCTCTCCGTCGATGCCAAGTTCCGACACGTCAACCTCGTCAGAAACCAGTTTCGGGCGAAGCGGGGGCCCCCTCCAAACGAGCAAGACGGTAGAGCCTCCAACCGTCCCGTTTTCTGGCGAAGGCGATGATGTGCTCCGGCGGGAGCTCATAGAGGTTGCCGAACGTTTGACGCTCCTTGCACGACGATTCTCCGCCGGAGCACAGCAGCTCCGACGGCGATTCGGATCGCTCAGCGCAGCGTCAGCGCCTTGCCTTCATCTGGCTCCAGATCGCCGCGAGCTTGCCCTTGGGCGCGATGCCCTGCGCCATCGGCGGGGTCTTGTAGAGCTGCGCGACCTCGGCTTCCGACAGCGCTCGGTTGTAGACGGCGACTTCGTCGATGACGCCAACCCAGAAGCGTCCCGCCAGATTGTAGTTGTGTCCGATGCCCAGGTTCTCGCCCGGAGCGGGGTCGATCTTCGCAGGCTTGGCTCCGGCGGAACCGGCTCCATCGTCCAGCTTGCCGTCGTAGTAGATGTGGAGACCGTTCTTCAGGTCGCAGACAGCGACGATGTGGTGGAACTTCGCCTTCTCCAGCGGCTCGACGGTGCGAAGCCACACCCACGCGCCGGCGAGGTAGAGCCCGATCTCAGCGCACGAAGCCCCGCCGGTCCACTTGGCGCCGTTGATAGTGCCTTTGGCGTTGTTGCCCGACAGGTCGGCGGCGGTGTTGTCGGCTCCCTCATCGAACGGCAGGTAGAGAATCCGCCCGTCGGCGAGCGTAGCGTGCGATGTCGATGCCATGATCGCCAGCGCGAACGCTGCCAGGACTCCTACGAGCGTGCTCTTGTTTCGCATCCTCTCTCCTCCGTGTGCGGGCGGTTCGCGTGCTGTGTTGCCGGAAGTCACGGGCGAATCCCGACTGCTGTCTATCTATTGCCATATCGCGCCGCCTTGTCAATGCGCCGCCGCACAGATGGCTCTTCGGTTCTCAATGACGACCGCTCGAACCTGAGACAGGCGCTGTACAGGTCGGGGTGCCGAGGCAGAGCAGCCGTGCGGTTGGTTGAGGCGTTGCCGCGTCACGACGGCTGGGATAACCTTCGGGCGAGATCCGCTCACTGGCAGGCGCGCCGATGTTCGTCGACAACGACCTGGACAAGGACGATCTGTGTCGCAGGCTCAGCGATGCCTACGGAGTCGGGCTGACGACCCTCACCTTCATACCGGTCGGCGAGTCCGGATACAGCTACCTCGGCGAGTGCCCGCCCGACGCGCCGGTTTGGGTCAAGCTGCACCGACCGGAGCACTCCTCGGCACTCCGGCGGTGCATCGATCTCATCTGCGAGCTGCGAAGCGCTGAGGGATTCCAACATGCCTTGACCCCTCTTCCTGCGACGAACGGAGAGACGGTCTTCAACCTGCACGGCTTCCCGGCGTGCGTCTTTCCCTACGTGGACGGCGGCGACCTGTGCGACGACCCGGCGACGCTCCCGGAGTTGGAGGTCATCGGGCGGATCGTCGGCGAACTCCACGCCTGCGAAACCGGCGCGGCGATCCCCGTCGAGACGTTCCCGATCCGGTATGGCGATGTCGTCGAACGCCTGCTCGCCGATCCTCCGAGCCAAGATCGAGTCTCCGGCGACTACAAGAAGCGCGTCGCACAAGCGTTCCTGGATCACGGGCAGGGCATCCGGGAAGCGCTGGATCGCCTGCGCCAGCTTCGGGAGCACGCGCAGATGAGGAGCCATGCGGCTCTCGTCACGCACGGCGACCCGACGTGCGGCAACGTCCTGCGCGATGGACGCGGCGGGTTCGTGCTGATCGACTGGGACGGCGCGGCGCACGGACCCGCCGAGCGAGACATCGTCCACTTCACCGAAGGCGCAGACCGGTTCGAGGCGTTCCTGGACGGCTATTCTGAGATTGGTGAGCCCAAACGACTCGACGCCGAAGTCTTTGCGTTCTACATATATCAGTGGTGCATCGGCGAGATCGGCGAGTACGCCCAGAGCATCCTGCGTGGGAACCGTGACGAGCGGCAGGACGCTCACGACTGGGCGGAGTTCGAGAAGTACGTGCCGATCTCCCGCGAGGAAATGGAGACCGGCATCGACGTGATCCGGCGTGTGCTGTCGGATCGAGGGCTTTCAGCGGAGTCAAGCGAGTGATCATCCGTCAGCGCGCCTACGCGCGGGTTGGGCTGGTGGGGAACCCATCGGACGGGTTCTTCGGCAAGACGATTGCGTCAGCGATCCGCAACTTCGCCGCCGACGTGACGCTCTGGGAGAGCCCGGAGCTCCAGCTCGTGCCGCACGCGACGCACGATTCGACCGCCTTCCTGAGCCTGACGGACCTCGCCGACCAGATGCGCATCGAAGGTTACTACGGCGGGCTCAGACTGCTCTTCGCGGCGTGTTGCCGGTTCCAGAGCTTCTGTGAGCAGCGCGGCATCCCGCTGGACGACCGCAACTTCACGATCTCCTACGACACCACGATTCCTCGGCAGATCGGTCTGGGCGGCTCCAGCGCCATCATCACGGCGACCATCCGCGCGCTGATGGCGTTCTTCGGCATCCGCGAGGGTATCGACATCCCCAAGGCGGAGCTCCCGAGCCTGATCCTCAGCGTCGAGGTGGACGAGCTGGGAATCGCCGCTGGTCTCCAGGACCGCGTCGTGCAGGTCTACGGCGGAACCGTCTTCATGGACTTCGCCGAAGAGCGCATGCGCGCCCAGGGCTACGGCGACTACACGCCGCTCGATTCAGCGCTGCTGCCGCCTCTGTTCCTCGCGTACATGCCGCGCGGAACGGAGTCCGGCAAGGTGCACAGCAGCATCCGGTATCGGTTCGACGACGGCGATCCAGAGGTCCGGGCGGCGATGCGCCAGTTCGCGCAGTACGCCGTCGAGGCGAAGAGCGCCATCCTCGCGCGCGACTCCGAGACGCTCGGATCGCTCTTCAGCCGCAACTTCGACCTGAGACGCCGAATCTACGGCGACGCCGCGCTCGGAGCCGCGAATCTGGAGATGATCGAGATCGGCAGGAACCTGGGGAGCCCGACGAAGTTCAGCGGCTCCGGCGGGGCGGTCGTCGGCATCTACCGC
This sequence comes from Candidatus Poribacteria bacterium, assembly GCA_016866785.1. Classification (NCBI taxonomy): domain Bacteria; phylum Candidatus Poribacteria; species Candidatus Poribacteria bacterium. Next base: position 13,694 of record VGLH01000015.1, on the reverse strand, counting down.
GACGCCGCGCACCTGTCCGCGCTCGAAGACGCCTACATGAGACGCGGGTACGCGTTCACGCCGCTCGAAGTCGACGATCAGACGGACGGGTGAATCAGTCGGCGGACGACGCCGGAGCCGTGTCGTTCGACACTTCGGCGATATCCGGGACAGGAAGGTTCCGCTGCTGGAGCCATGCCTTAAGCGTTGTCAGGTCGGGGGCATCGAACTCGTAGGCGAGATGCATACCGCGTGCCGTTCGCCCTCTGGTGCCAGCGTCCTTGGCGCCTGCTGCCGTCTGGGTTGGGAACACGCATCGAAATCGTGGCACGTCACGTCTCCTCATCGCACGTCGTGTGGCACTGTCGGCGAGGATGAAGCAAGACTCGTGCCACCTCCGGGACGCGCGAAAGGGCGTGTTCATGCGGACTGTGCGGCGATGCCTGCGCAAGAACCTCGCAGGCAATCGGGATGGAGTGCTCAGAAATCGAGCAGCGCGCATATCAGTTCGCTGAAACCGCCTTGGGTTTCTCCGGAACCGGCTCAGCGATGAGCCTCAGCAGGCGGCGCTCGATCTCCGGCTCGATCGGGGTTCCCTTGGGCGAACCGACCATCCAGAACGCGACCTTGCCCTGTCGGTTCACGACGAACTTCGTGGGAATGCCGGACAGCGACTTGCCCATCATGATCGGTTTGAACTCGTTCACCAGCGTCCGGTCGCCGAGGATCATCGGGTAGTTGACCTGCTTACCGCTGATGAAGCTCTCCACTTCTGCGAGGTCGGCGGGATCGTCCACCGAGATGCCTACGTAGCTGAACTTCTCGTCCTTGTGCTTCTTCTGGAACTCGATGAAGTCGGGTATCTCCTTGACGCAGGGCCCGCACCACGTCGCCCACAGATCGACGACGAGGACGTGTCCGTAGAGGTCGTCCATCGAGAAGGGCTTGCCGTTGGTCAGGTTCGCCCGGCGGAAGTCGAACCCGACGCGCAACTTGTCGCGCTGGCTCCGCCGAGGCTCCGTGAGCTGTACGTAGACCGCGTTCTCGCCAGTGACCGCCACATAGTCCTTGTCGCGGGTCAGCGGCGCGTTGTTGACCCAGACGGTGATCGTCTCCGGCAGGATCGTCATCGACGGGTTCGCGGGAACCTCATAGGAGCGGACGTTCGCCTTCGTCTCGAGCTCGATGGTGGAGGAGCCTTTGCCGAGCGCGGGGATGTCGAGCAGCTCCGACACTTCCATGAGCTGCGCCGAGGCGGCGACCGTGGCGGCGAGAAAGATCGTCGCGGCGATGAAGCTCTTGAGACGGGGCATGACCACCTCCTCGGCGGGACTGTCGCGGGCGTGTCGTGTTGTCTACGATATCGCCAGCGCGAATGTCAAGGCGACAGAGCGCTGACCCAGGGCTGTTGCATGAACGAGTCTCGCCGCTTGCTGCGCAGGTCCAACACTACCTGTCATTCCCGCGAAGGCGGGGCTCGGGGGAGCGACGGCGATACAGGGTCAGCGCGTCGACGGATGCCGCAGCGCGCGGGCATCAGCCGGTTGCCTGTGGTGCAGAAGCGCGAGGCAAGGTGTGCGCATGAAACAGCCCTGCACCGCCGCTCTGCCGTTTGACGCCCGGGCTCCCGGTCGCGTACCATGGAAGGACGACAGGGGTGCCGGACGCGCGCCGTCCGGCTGAGATCAGACCCTCCGAACCTGACCTGGGTAATGCCAGCGTAGGGAGACCTTCCATGGACACTCGCCGATGGGCGTGCGTTCGCCGATTTGCCGCCGCTTCATCTGATACGAGACGCAGACCATGAAGCGACTCCGCGTCGCCGTGGTCGGGGCGGGCGTGTGCGGCGTCGGAATCGGGTGGCAGCTCGCCAAGTCAGGGGCAGAAGTCGTCGTCTATGACGCCGGGGAGCCCATGCGCGAGGCGACCTGGGCGTCGGGCGGCATGCTCGCCGCTCAGATGGAGCTTCGCCCCGAAGAAGACCACCTGACCGTGCTCGGGCGCGAGAGCCAGCGTCGATGGCGCGCCTTCGCCGCCGAACTCGAATCCGACTCCGGCATATCGGTCGATTACCGCGACGAAGGCACGCTTTTCGTCGCGCTGGATCGCGACGCCGCGTCTCAGCTTCGGTTCCTCCACGAGCATCAGCGTCAGCTCTCGCTGCCCGTCGAGTCCGTCACGGGGGACGAAGCGCGAGAACTGGAACCGTACCTGTCTCGCGCCGTGACGATGGGTCTGCTTTCGCGGCAGGACCATCAAGTCGACGCCCGCCGAGTCGCCGAGGCGCTACTCGTCGCCCTCTCTCGCGCTGGCGGCTTCGTGCGCGCCCACGCGCCTGTCGACGAGATCGTGATCGAAGGGAACCAGGCAACGGGCGTCGTCGTCCGTGGCGGATTCGAGCTGGCGGATGCGGTTCTGCTGGCGGCTGGGGCGTGGTCGGCAGGGATCGCCGGACTGCCGGAAGGCAGCGTTCCGCCGGTGCGTCCGATCCGAGGGCAGGTGATCGCCGTCCGACAGCCGGACCCGCCTGTGCTCGACCGCGTCCTGTGGGCGATGAACGCCCGGCATTTCGTCTATCTGGCTCCCAAGAGCGCAGGGACCATCCTGATCGGCGCCACGGTCGAGGAGGCGGGCTTCGACAAGAGCGTCACAGCGGGTGGCGTGCTCGACTTGCTGCGCCCCGCCTGGGAGGCGCTGCCCATCCTTCACGAGCTGTCGGTTGTCGAGACTTGGTCGGGTCTGCGCCCCAGCTCCCGGGACAACGCGCCTATCCTCGGGGCAACCGACATCGACGCGCTCTTCATGGCGACGGGTCACTATCGGAACGGCATCCTCTATGCCCCTGTCACGGCGCAGGACGTATCGCGAGCGATCCTGACCGGGGAGATGTCGGACGTCATCGAACCGTACCGCCTCGACCGGTTCAGGAGCGCCAGGGCATGACCATCACGGTGAACGGTCGCGCCACGGAGCTCCGGGACTCAACGACCGTCGAGTCGCTCGTGGCGGCAACCGTCGAGAGCGTGCCGGAACGCGGCATCGCCGTCGCCGTCAACGGAGCCGTCGTCCGTCGAGCCGAGTGGCACGGGCTGCTCCTGCGCGAGGGCGACTGCGTCGAGATCATCCGGGCTGTGCAGGGAGGTATCTAGGTGGACGAGGGACTTCGGATCGGCGGCAAGACCTTCGGGTCGAGGCTCTTGGTCGGTTCGTCGGGTTACCCGAATGCGCAGGTGATGCTCGACGCCATCGAAGCGAGCGGCGCGGCAGTCGTCACCGTCGCGATTCGGCGCATCGATCTGTCGGACCGATGCGGCGAAAGCCTCTTGGCACTCCTGGAACGAGCCGGTCGCATGGTGCTCCCCAACACCGCCGGTTGCTACACGGCGAAGGACGCCGTCTTGACCGCGCAGCTCGCTCGGGAAGCGCTGGGAACCGACCTGGTGAAGCTCGAGGTGATCGGCGACGAGCGGACGCTCTTCCCGGATGTCGAACACCTGCTTCGAGCGGCGTCGGAGCTCGTTCGCGACGGGTTCCAGGTGCTTCCCTACACCAACGACGACCCCGTCACGGCGAAGAAGCTCGAAGACGCCGGGTGTGTCGCCGTCATGCCGCTCGGCGCTCCTATTGGCTCCGGGATGGGCATACGGAACCCGCACAACATCGTCATTCTGCGCGAGTCGGTATCGGTTCCCGTGATCGTCGACGCGGGCGTGGGAACCGCGTCCGATGCCGCCGTCGCCATGGAGCTCGGCTGCGACGGCGTCCTGATGAACACGGCGATCGCCGGAGCCCGCCATCCCGTGGCGATGGCGCGAGCGATGCGATTCGCCGTCGAAGCGGGTCGGCTGGCGCATCTTGCCGGGCGCATCCCGCGAAAGCTCTACGCCACGGCGTCCAGCCCCACGGACGGACTCATCGACTCGTGAAGCTGGGCGATGATGACCGGCTCTACCTGATCGTCGGCTCCGACCGGTCGTCGCGCCGTGTCGCGGACGTCGTCGCGCAGGCGAGCGTCGGCGGCGCACGGCTGATCCAAATCCGTGAGAAGAGCCTTCCCCACGACCCGTACGTCAGTCTGGTGAAGCAATGTCGCGACGCCACGCAGTCTGTACCCGGCGTCAGACTCCTTGTGAACCGGCATGCGGACATCGCGCTGGCGAGCGGCGCGGACGGCGTTCATCTGCCCGGTGACGCGTCGATCGCCTCGGCGCGAAGGGCTCTCGGCGATGGCTGTCTGATCGGCTACTCGGCGCACGATGTTGACGGCGTGCTGCGCGCGGAGGCGGAGGGCGCGGACCTCGTCACGCTGAGCCCGATCTTCCCGACGCGCAGCAAGCCCGGGGTTCCGCCCATCGGCGTCGACGCGATCCGTCAGTGCGCTTCGCAGACCCAGGTTCCCATCCTCGCCCTGGGCGGCATCGGTACGGGCAGGATCGCGGAGTGTATGCGGGCAGGCGCGTTCGGCGTCGCGGTGATGGGAGCCGTCCTGGACAGCGATGACGTCGCTGGCGCCGTGGCGCAGTGTTTCCTGGCGCTCCGATCCTCCCTACAATGTGGCGACTCCCGCATCCCACAGTGAGGAACTCAAATGACTGCCGATCTGGACGCCCGTGCGAAGCTGCTGAAGGACCTGACCGAAGCTCCGGGCTTACCGGGATACGAAGATCGAGTCCGCGCGATCTTCCTGCGCGCACTGGAGGGCATCGGAACCGTCGAGCGGGACCGCATCGGCTCGGTCGCCTGCAAGAAGGTCGGATCCGCCGCGTCGCCGTCGATCATGCTCGCGGGACACATGGACGAGGTCGGCTGGGTCGTCCGGCACATCACCGACGAGGGATACATCCGGTTCTCGCCGTTGGGCGGCTGGTGGACGCAGGTGATGCTCGCGCAGCGGGTGATCGTCTACACGTCGAAGGGCGAGTTCCTCGGAGTCATCGGGTCGAAGCCGCCTCACGTCCTGCCTCCCGACGAACGGAACAAGGTCGTCGAGATGAAGGACATGTACATCGATCTCGGCGTGACCGACGGCGCGACGGTGCGCGAGCAGATGGGCGTTCGGATCGGCGACCCCATCGTGCCGCTCAGCGAGTTCGTCCCGATGAACGGCGGCAAGGTCTACCTCGGCAAGGCGTTCGACAACCGCGCTGCCGTCGCGACCGTCATCGAGACGGTGCGCGCGTTGAACGGCGTCGATCACCCGAACACCGTCTACGGCGTCGGAACCGTCCAGGAGGAGGTCGGTCTGCGAGGGGCGCGGACGAGCTCGTGGATCGCCAACCCCGACATCGCGTTCTCGCTGGATGTGGGCATCGCCGGCGACGTGCCCGGCATCGAGAAGCACCAGGCGACGGAGAAGCTGGGCGGCGGACCCGCGCTCATCTGCTACGACAACTCGCTCATCCCGCATCTGCGCCTGCGTGATTTCGTGATCGACACAGCGCAGGCGGAGGACATCCCCCTCCAGCTCGACATGGTGATGGGCGGAACCGACGGCGGGGCGATCCACGTCCACCGCGACGGCGTTCCCACGGTGACGCTCTGCGTGCCGTCGCGCCACATCCACAGCCACACGAGCATGATCCATCGAGACGACTTCGACCAGCTCGTGGCGCTGCTCGTCGTCTTGATCCGTCGGCTCGACGAGTCCACGGTACGCGACGTGACCTACGGCTGAGCCATCGCTTCGTGAAGTGACTTCGTGAGGTGACAAGGAGACGCGACGTTGTCCACCGACCAGACCACGGCATCTCAGAGCTTCAGGAACTACGAAGGCGCACGCGACAGCGTTCGTGAGTTCTACCGAACGAACCACCGGCTCCAGACCTTGGACTTCGTCCAGGGCAAGAAGGCGCAGTACGCTCGGAAAGACCGGGCGCGGATGGGCGCGTGGGAAGCCATCGAGAGGCTCGATGCCCTTGTCGACGACAGCGATCCCGACACGGAGCTTTCACAGCTCGCGCACAACCTGCAGTCGGCGGAGGCGTGTCGTCGCGACGGACAGCCCGACTGGTTCATCCTGGCGGCGCTGATCCACGACCTGGGCAAGGCGCTCGCGCTGTTCGGCGAGCCGCAGTGGGCGGTCGTCGGCGACACGTTCCCGGTCGGATGCGCCTTCTCGGACCGGATCATCTACCCGGAGTACTTCGCTGAGAACCCGGACAGCGAGCATCCGGTCTACTCGACGCGGTTGGGCATCTACGAGGAGGGCTGCGGCCTCGATTCCGTGCATGTCTCGTGGGGGCATGACGAGTACCTCTACCAGGTGGTCCGCGACTATCTGCCGGACGAGGCGCTCGCGATGATCCGGTACCATTCGTTCTATGCCGCGCACACGGAGAACCAATACACCTACTTGATGAACGACCGCGACCGCGAGCTGATGGAGTGGGTCCGGCGGTTCAATCCGTACGACCTCTACTCGAAGGCTGACGAGCCGCCGGACGTGGACGCGCTGCGACCGTACTATCAGGACCTGATCGGGCAGTACCTGCCCGCCGAGTTGTCCTGGTAGGTTCGTCGCAGGAGCCTCTCGACACGCTGAGGAGACACGGCGATGCGATCTACGGCTTGGACGCTTCTGTATGCTGCGTACCTCGTGTTCGCCGTCTCGACGGCACACGCCAAGATCACTCCTGACAGCCTCGTCGGGCTGTGGTACTTCGACGAGGGCAAAGGCGACACGACAGCCGACTCCTCACCGAACGCCTTCCAGGGAGCGATCAAGGGAGCCAGGTGGGAGGACGGCAAGCTGGGCAAGGCGCTCAACTTCGCCAAGGGCGACACGGTGACGTTCACGCTGGGCAAGGGAACGCTCCGAACTTCCTGGAGCGTCGCCATGTGGATCAAGTTCACCGACTTGGCGGGGCAGCAGAACTACTTCTCGGTGTGGGATCAGTCCGACAACCGCTCTGTACCTTACAAGACGGACGGCAACGAGCTTCGTTTCTGGAGCAATCTCTGGAACGTCGGGAGCTCTTTCAACGTGTCGTCAAAGACGTGGTACCACGTCGCCAACGTCTATGACGGCAAGAACGCCGCGATCTACATCGACGGCGCGCAGAAGGTCTCGCAGGCGGTGGCGGCGTTCATACTGCAGGATCAGAACCAGACGGCGTGGGTCGCGACGGACAAGGGAATCGGGTTCCTGACCGCGTGCGTGGTCGACGAAGTGGGGCTCTTCAAGGTCGGGCTCGAAGCTGGCGATGTGAAGTCGATCATGGAGTCCGGTCTCGGCAGAGCGACCGGGCTCGAACCGGTCGAGCCGCGCGGCAAACTGGCACGCACCTGGGGCATCATCAAGGTGGAGGCTAGTGGTCTGTCAGGTTGATGCTTTGGAGAACCGACCCTCACCCTAACCCTCCCCATTCAAGGAGGGGCGATAAGGCATCCTCCCCCCGCCCCGGCGAAGCGTGGGGGGCTCCCGAATCCTCATCGTGACAGACCACTAGGTGAGCTTTCGCACCTCGCCGATGCGTCGGCTGTGCTCCGGCGACCGGTAGGGCGCGACGAGCCGCGAACTCCGAAGCGGCGTGTCGATGGGGCGTTTGAGCGTCTTGAAGTAGTCGAACCGCGTGAGCGTCTTTGGGATGCCGGTCGGACAGGCGGCGAAGAGCCCCACTTGCACCGGGTCTCCCATGCTGACGAAGGTCGAGCCGCAGGCGACCCAGTCGACGCCGTTCGAGCTCGCAAAGCCGCTGAATAGGTTCGCCGAACGCTCGACGCGCAGGTACACCTGCGGCGCGGTCGAGAGCCCGAAGCCCCTGCCCACGAGCGTGTCTTCGCGCCCCGGCGTATGGTCCTCGAACCGGATGTCGCCGTTGAACAGGTAGTCGGACGGCGATTTGTCGAGCCGGATGTAGGCGTTCTCGTTGAACCAGATGAGAATGCCGCCGTAGGGATGCGTCTCGTCGCTGATCCGCAGACGGGTCTCGACCGCGAAGTCGCCGCTCTCCGGTCGGAGGATCCTCGGCGCGTCGAAGTTCGCGCCTCGCCACAGGAAGGTGCCCGGTTCCGCCGACATCTGGAGCCACCCGAGCCGCTCCTGCCAGTGTCCGCCCTCTTTCGGATCGATCCACTCCCACAGGTCGCGCAGTTTCACGCCATCGAACTCGTCCTGGAAGACGACTTGCGTGAACTCGGTCGATGCCGCCCATCCCTCGATCTTCACGGAGCCGATGCTCGTCGGAAGCCTCTGTGGTAACAGCTCCACGTTCGGGTACTCGCGCACGGAGTCTCGGCGCGTGAGTTCCAGCGGGAACGCCGTTCCCTCGAAGAAGGGCTGCTCGAAGAGCTGGATGCGGCTCCCGATGGTCGGGCAGTTGGGTCCCTTGTAAAGCCGGATCGAGCGCACGGTCGTCGACACGCGGGCATCGAGGCGCGGCTCGTCTCGGACGATAGTGACGCGATTGCCGCCGTAGTTCGGTTCATCGAACAGATCGACGACAACCGGCACGGTGCCCCACACGGGTCCGTCCACATAGCTTTCGGAACCGAACGAGATCGACGAGATCCGGTTCCCGAAGTTGTACGAGAACTGGTGCAGCGAGTGGTAGTACCCGGGTCCGAGCACGAGCCGCTGCCCACGGAAGTGCGCGTCTTGCCAGAAGATCGCCTTCACGTTCGAGCCCGCGCTGTAGGCAGGACCCTTGTAGATGCGGATCGCCGAGATGTTGTTCTCGAACCCGATGGCGCGCGTCTCGGGCACCGGCTCAATGACGGTGCCGCGCCGACCACGATACCACTCGTGCTGAAACACCTCGACGACGAGCCGTGGGATCGTATGGAGCATCACGCGGGACCTTCGAGCCGACGAAGTCCGACCGCCACCGGCTGAGTATAGCACCCCGCGTCGTCGGCGTCGAAGCCGACGGGCGGGAAGCCATCGGGACGCCTCACGCCTTTCAGGCTGTTTCATGAACGAGTCTCGCCGCCTGCTGCGCAGGTCCAACACTACCTGTCATTCCCGCGAGCCCCGCCTTCGCGGGGCCAGGAAGCGGGAATCCAGGATTCTGGGCTCCCGCTTTCGCGGGAGCGACGGAGCGGAAACGGTGGCTCCATGGACGGATGGTGTCCGTCGGAGCAGCGGGCGTTCGTCTGGACCCCGCCGTGCGGGGACCGAGTGGCTTCATGGAACAGCCCTGCACGCCTTGCCCGGACCTTGCCGACCTCCATCGGCGCGGCTCGCTGCCGTCACCTCTCCGTCGCCGTCAGGGCAGAAGAGCGCCTAGTGTTTGCGAAGGGCTGACTGGACGTGCTTGCGAACGAGGTGGACTGGGGGCCAGGATGCCCGTTCTGAGTCGTTGTAGATGCCGATCTCAGATTCGGGGATCTGCTGGAAGCCCAATCCGAACGCCGGCGAATGCGGGTTCAGCTCGAACGTGCTCGGCGGCGCGCCGACGAACTCAGGATCGACGTCGACCAGGTTGTCCTCGAACCGGACGCGGTCGCGCACGTTGTCGTAGATCTCGTCCCACTTGCCGCCGACGGAGATGTTGAGCCGGACGACGTTGCCGTTCGGCGCGGCGGGTTCCTGGTCGAGGATGTTCACGAGCTCCGGGTATCGGCTCGACCACAGCGCGTTCTTGTAGGGTATGTCGTTGAGACGGTCGGTCATCGTCGTGCCGACGTGGTAGCTTGCCCAGCCCATCGCCCTGCCATCGATGTGGAGCGACGGCGAGCAGTCGACGAAGATGTTGTTCTCGACGGTGCAATCCCTGCCGCCGCCGATGAACGCCGCGCGCGTAACGCGGTAGAACAGGTTCCCGCTGATCTCGGTTCCGCAGAACATGTCGTCGAGGTAGACGCCGACACAGCCCTTGCCCTCGAACCCCGTGATGTCGTGCAGGTAGTTGTGACGGATCACGGTTCCGCGCATCGTCCAGTCGCGTCCGCTGTAGATGGCTCCGGCGTCGTTGGACTCATAGCAGACGCTGTGGATCTCGTTGTACTCGATGGCGTGATCGTTGCCTGAGAACATGATCGCCATGTGTGGCGCGTTGTGGATCAGGTTGTGATCGGCGCGGTTGCCGACGCCGCTGATGGCGATTGCCGGCTGGTACATCCGGTTCCAGCGGCTGTAGTGGTGGATGTGGTTGTTGCGCGCGACGTGATTCGCCGGAGTCAGCGTCGGGCGGTCGCCGCCGCTCAACGAGACGCCTCCATTGCCGGTCTGGTAGATGTCACAGCCCGCGACCACGTGCCGTTCGCCGTCGCGCACGGTGACCGCCCAACTGCCGAGGTTCCTCAGCGTGCATCCCGAAACGCGAACGTCGCTGCCGCCGAAGATCGTGATCGCCGTGCCTCGCGCCGCTTCGAAGGTGAGTCGCGAGAGCGTCACGTGGGACACGTCGGTCATCGTGACCAAAGCGTCGATGACGGAAACGACCGCCGTACCGGACTCGACCGGCGACGGGGCCCAGAAGTAGAGGATGCCCTCCTCGCGGTCGACGTACCACTCGCCAGGACTGTCGAGTTCCGACAGCAGATTCAGTCCGTAGAACCACTGCCCTTTGCGATACCCGTAGCCATGGTACGGGGGCTTGACCGAGATGATGCGTCCCTCTGGGTCGATGGAAGCGACCGCGTGGCGTTGATCCGACCAGTCCCAGAACCAGTAGCCGTGAACCCATGGGTCGTTCTCGCCGATCCACGAGCTGGGTCGGTCGCCTTCGTACATGAAGTCGCCGTGCAGGTCGCCTTTCGTGCCTCGCACATCGACGGGGTGTCCGCCAACGAGATCGGCGATACGCACGAACCCCTCGTTGGGCCACCGAGCCAGGGTCATCGGCTCATCATTCCAGAACAGCTCGAGCCCGCTGCCCGATACGACGCCGTAGTCCGTGACCCCGATAGCTCGCAGATCTGCCTGAACGACGTGTTCCCGTGCCTGTGGACTCAGTCGGTCCAGCGCGTGGGCGCTGTTGGCGGGCTGGAACGACGCCACGCGCCGCCCTCCAGATACGCGCACGGTCTCGCCGTCCTTGGCTCGGTAGACGATGGGCGCATCCGGCGTGCCGGAGTCCTCTGGCGTGAGTTCCAGCGGCCGATCCAGCTCGTACGTACCGCCGGCGATCTCCACCGAGACGCCGCCCATCGGAACCTGTCCCGACTGTCGCAACCGCCGGACTTCGTCTCGTGCGCGCTCGAACGTCGCGAACGGCGCGGCGGACTTCCCCGTGCCGGCATCGTTGCCTCGAGGTGACACGTGTAGCGTCAGGCTCGACGTGCTTGCCATGGCGAATGCCTCCAAGGCGGCGAGCGCCGCGCAGACCAGTATCACAGCGTTGCGTCGGTTCTGTTCAGGCTTCATTTCGTACCTGCGCAGTCTTTGCTGGCGTTGATCCCTGTCCTGTGTGTCCGGCTCAGAATAGTCCGGGTCGGGGGCGTTATCAACCGCGTTGGGGAGACCGATCTTGGGTCAGGCAGTATCGTGCAGATGCCTCAACGCGTCTCGACCCTCGGCAGCGAAGCCGAGAAACGCGTTCTCGGCTCCCCATACGACGGCACCGACCGCATACAACACGCGTGCGACCCAGAGCTGGTCCTCCGGTATGGGCAGACCGTAGCCCTCGAGCAAGGCATCGACTCGGTCGGGGCGATGGATCCACTCCCAATCGGGATAACGGGCGAACTCCGATGCGCGGACGTCTCCGCACGCGAACTCGAAGTCGATCACGCCGGACCAGGTTCCGTCTTCGAGCACGAGCCAGTTGGCGGGGCAGAAGTCGCGGTGGCACGGCACAGCGGACTCGCCAGCGAAGATGGGAGCCATCTCGCGGGCTTCGTGCACGACGGTGAGCTCCCGTCCGCTGAGCAGACTCCGTTGGTGGGCATTCCGCGCGAGTCGGCTCAACTCCGACGCAATGTAGTCCACCTCATCGACATACGTCTCGGCAGAGCCGCTCGACGGACCGAAGCGCTCGGCCGGCGACAGCGCATGGAGGGCTACGAGGGCGGAACCGGCATCCCGCCAGACAGCGCGCGCCTGTCTGTCGGAGAGCTCGACCTCGCCCATCGATCTGCCAGCGAGCTCGGATATCAGGGTTGCACAGGGGTCGCCTTCACGAACGGCGACCAATCGGGGAGCGTGCGAACTGAACGCGGGAGCCCATTCCGCCAAGGCGCGCGACTCGACCGCCCACGTCGACCGATCCCGGTAGACCTTGAGGTAGTAGGCAGTCGATCCAGCCACGACTCGCGCGACGCCGGTTCTCCCGTGGTACCGCTCGTGCGTATCAAACAGGACGCACGGTCCCACTACCGACGAGCACCAAGCGATCAGCTCATCGCCGATGATGGACTCGGAATCCATGTCCTACCCGAACGTGGCAACCCGCAGAACGCTCATCGCGTTCTTTCCATTGAGCGATGCGACCGGAGGTCCGAACTGTGGACGAGACGCTCCGTCTTCCCACCGACACGATCCTGTGCGGCGATGCGTATGCGCTCATCCGAGACCTGCCCGACGAGAGCGTCGATCTGGCCATCACCTCGCCGCCGTACTACAAGCAACGAGACTATGGGGCGGGCATCGGCGATGAGCCCGACGTCCAAGGCTACGTCGATCAGCTCGTGAAGCTGTTCCAGCAGTGCGTACGGGTCATCAAGCCCGAAGGCAACATCGTCTTCAACGTCGGTGACAAGTACGAAGACGCCAGTCTGCTGCTGGTTCCCTACCGGTTCGCCCAAGCGGCGCTGGCAACCGGAATCGCCCGGCTGGTCAACCAGATCACGTGGGTCAAGCAGAACCCGACGCCGCGCCAGTTCAAGCGCCGCCTGGTCAGCAGTACGGAGCCCTTCTTCCACTTCGCTAAGGCGGACGACTACTACTACGATAGCGCGGCGTTCCAGTCGCGACGGTCCAAGCACCCCCCGAAGCGCTCCGGCAGTCGAGTGGGCGAAAGCTACTTCGCACTGATCGACCGATCCGAGTTGACGCCGGAGCAGAAGGCTCGTGCGCGCGCCGCCCTCGCCGAAGCCATCCAGGAGGTCCACGACGGCCGGATCGTCGATCTCCGCATGAAGATCCGCGGCATTCACGCCGAGGCGTTCGGAGGACAGAGCGGCGGCAGACAGATGCACATGGAGCGCGATGGTTTCACCATCATCCGACTGCGCGGCGAGGCGCTCAAGCGCGACGTAATCGTCAGCCCTGTGGAGAACATCAAGGGCGCAAACCATCCCGCGATCTATCCGGTCCAAGTGATCGTCGAGTTCGTGAGACTCCTGTCGCCAGCGGGCGGCATCGTATTGGACCCATTCATGGGCTTCGGTTCGACGGCGATGGCGTGCGTCATGACGAACCGCCGCTACATCGGCTTTGAACTGAATCCGGAATACTGCGCAGCAGCGTCACATCGTCTCGCGGAAGCTCCCGCCGCCCTGTTCTGACTCGCCAGCCAACGCTCCGCCCAGCCGTCCGGTCCGCCTAGGGCGTCGCGTCGACGTCGCGCTCGGTTGGGAAGCTCAACGCGTTCTGAGAATCCGTTCCGGCATCCGCCTCTTCGGCGTCGGACCAGCCGTCTCCATCGTCGTCCAGGTCGGCGTTGTCACCGATGCCATCGCCGTCCGCGTCGCGCCACTCTTTCGGGTCATTCGGGAATGCATCCCAGGGAACCGCCTCGGCGCGCTTGACCCCGTCTCCGTCGAAGTCGCGCTCCTCGTGGTCCGGCGCTCCGTTCTCGTTGTGATCGTCTCCGACGCCGTCGCCATCGTCG